>NZ_JBAWAC010000072.1:0-2024 GCF_049589095.1 Haladaptatus sp.
CGCGACCTCCTCGGAGGTCTTTTTGAACTCCTCGAACTTTCGGCCCATGTTCTTGAACAATCCCATCGTCTTTTACTGAGGGGTATCGGAAGGATAAGTCTTGGTGAGGTGAGAACTCCTGCCGTAAGTATAAGAAAAATTATGAATGCGGACGATTTAACTGCGGACGGAACACGAACATTGTGATATATTCTCACACTTGGCTGTACCTCACACCGGACCTATTTGGCGTGTACTTTAGGACCACTTCTGAGTATGGCATGGTATGACGAAACCCGATTTGGACCGGTTTACTTCGCGACGTTCGACCGTTTATGCACCGAACGGCGTCGTCGCTACCAGCCAACCGCTCGCCTCGCAGGCGGGCGTCTCGATTCTACAGCAGGGGGGAAACGCGTTCGACGCTGCCGTCGCAACCGCCGCCGCACTCAACGTGGTGGAGCCGACGAGCACCGGCCTCGGTGGGGACGTGTTCGCGCTCTATCGCACCGCCGACGGGGAAGTCGGCGCGATGCGGAGTTGCGGCGGCGCGCCCGCCGAGGCGACCATCGAGAACGTTCGCTCGTCCCTGCGGAACCACGACGACCCTTCGGACTGGTATCCCGAAAACCGTGGCTACGCCGTCGATGGCTCGGAAGACACGGACGACCTCGAAATGCCGTTTCTCGGACCGCACGCCGTCACCGTCCCCGGAACCGCCCGCGGGTGGGAAGCGACGGTCGAGCGGTTCGGAAATCTGTCGCTCGGCGACACGCTCCAACCCGCCATCGATTACGCCATCGACGGCTATCCCGTCTCGGAAGTCATCGCCTCACACTGGGTGGGCGCAGAAACCCTCTTCGAAACTGATCACGCGCGCGAGGCGTATCTGAACGACGGGACGGCACCGAAAGCGGGCGAGACGATGGCGCTCCCGCGTCTCGGTGAGAGCCTCCGCCGAATCGCCGAGGAGGGTGCGGACGTGCTGTACGAGGGTGAAATCGGCGAGAAAATCGTCGAAGAGGTCCAGTCACAGGGTGGATTCCTCACCGTCGAGGACCTCGCCGACTTCGAACCCGAATTCCCGGACCCCGTCTCGACGACCTACAACGGAACGGAGATTTACGAACTGCCGCCGAACAATCAGGGTCTCATCGCGCTCGAAGCGCTCAATATCGCCGAACAGGTCGGGGCGGGCGAGCACCCCATCGATTCCCCCGAGCGAGTTCACTACTTCGCGGAGGCGATGAAACTCGCGTTCCACGACGGCCACCGCTACATTACCGACCCCGAATACGAGGAAATCCCACCCCTCGAATCCGATTCGTGGGCGAAAAAACGCGCGAACCACGTCGGCGAGACCGCGAACCACGACGTCTCCTTCGGCGTCCCCGACGCGAACGCCGAGGACGCGGATACCGTCCTGCTCTGTGTCGCGGACGGCGAGGGGAACGTCGTTTCGTTCATCAACTCTCGCTTTGCCGGGTTCGGGTCCGGACTGGTCGCCGGGGATACGGGTATCGCGCTCCAGAACCGCGGCGCGTCGTTCTCGCTCGATCCGGACCACCCGAACAGCCTCGAACCGGGGAAACGCCCGTTCCACACCCTGATTCCCGCGCTGGCGAAGTTCGGGGAGGACGACTGGGCCGCCTTCGGCGTGATGGGTGGCTACATGCAACCGCAAGGTCACGTCCAAGTCATCTCGAACATCGTGGATCACGGTTTGCCCCTTCAGGCCGCGCTCGACCTTCCACGCTGGCGGTATCGTGAGGACGGAACGCTCGCCGTCGAAGGTCGGATGGACGGTAACCTCAGCACGAAACTCACCCGAAAAGGCCACGACGTGCGCGTCCTCGCACCGGTGCTCTTCGGCGGCGCACAGATCGTGAGAAACGAAAACGGCGTCCTCTCCGGCGCGACCGAACCGCGAAAGGACGGCAACGCCACCGGCTACTGAGTTATTCTTCCTCTTCCTCTTCCTCTTCCTCTTCCTCTTCCTCTTCCTCTTCCTCTTCCTCTTCCTCTTCCTCTTCCTCTTCCTCTTC
>NZ_JBAWAC010000073.1:0-4006 GCF_049589095.1 Haladaptatus sp.
CCAGGCCGACCGCCTGAAAATGCTCGTCGGGCAAATTGATTGGGTTCTCGAATCCGGCGGGGACGGCTGCCGTGAATCCGAACTGTCCGTAGTAGTTTGGATCGCCGTGGAGAAAGACGAGGTCGTCACCCGCCGTCCGGGCGGCGTCGAGACCGGCGCGGACGAGTCGGCTCCCGACGCCCGAACGCTGGTGGTCGGGCGCGACGGCGAGCGGCGCGAGCACGAGCGCCCCTCGTTCTTCGTCGTCATCGAGCGTGGCGTCCGTGAACATGACGTGGCCGACGATTTCGTCGTCACGGTCGGCGACGAGCGACAACGCAGGACGAAATACGGACGACTCGCGGAGTGCCGCAACGATGTCCGCCTCGTCGCGGCGACCGAACGCCGCGGCGACGACGTCGCTGATTTCATCGGTCTCGGTTTCGTTCTCGGGGCGTACGTCGAAATCGTTCATTACCGGTCGTCGTCGCCGTGGGACGAAATCAGTTCGCTATCCCCGACCGAACTTCGCCGTGAATCGGGTGCTACCCTGTCGTTCCCCGTCCATCGCGTTCAATAGGGCGTCGCGTTTCGCACCCGCGTCGAGTCCGAGTTTCTCGTCGAGCAGGTACAGCGTGAATCGGTAGGTGTGTGGGCCGTCGCCCTTCGGCGGGCAGGGACCGCGATAGCCGATTTCGCCGAACCCGTTCGTCCCCTGTCGTGCCCCGCCGAGCGAATCGACCGTCTTCGCTCCCGGAACGCCGCCCCCGATTCGGTGGGTGTTCGGCGGGAGGTTCCACAGCAACCAGTGAGTGAAGATTCCGCTCGGTGCGTCGGGGTCGTCGACGATGATGGCGAGCGATTCCGTGTCGTTCGGGACCGACGAGATTTCGAGCGGTGGCGAGCGATCCTTCCCGCTACAGGTGAACTCGGTCGGCACGCGGCCGCCGCCCTCGAACGCGGTCGTTTTGAATTCCGTCATGGTGTTCGTCCTCGATTCCGTTCGTGTCGTCCGGCCGCCCCCATCGTGGCGAACGCCTGTGCACCCCGACAGGGCCACGCCTCCCCCAGCGACGCCGACGAGGAAGGTTCGTCTTCGGAGCATCGATGGGACGTTCGACGCCCGCGGTAAAATGCCCTGTTGCCGTCTGTTTAAGTGCCTGCACGTCGTTTCTCGGGTATGATGGCTGAACTCAACCGACCCAACCGACGACAGTGCGTGGCGTGCGGACGTGAGGACTCGTGGGACGAATCAGACCATAACTGGAAGATCACGGGGAACGAGGGACGACCCTTCTGTATTCACGAGTGGGACATCAACGGATCCCACAGCCCGATTAGAGAATAGCGTGTCCGAGAAATCGAGAGCGAGAGATCGACAAACTGGCCCGTGGGTGTTGGCCCTCGGAGTCCTGGCGATCGGGGTTGGCGCGCTAGTTCGGGAAGTACGACGACAGCGAAGCGAACGAGAATAAAACCGGCTGTGATCCCGTGAGCGACGACCAGGGATCGGTCTCGTGGGATGAATTACCCAAACCAGAAAACATATATATTTTTACTTGTTGTTACGCTGTATTTATCATCCGTGCGGTCATCGTATCGATAATGGACGACCACGCCGATGACGTACACCGATGGCTTGGCGGGACCGACGGCAACGAGTTCGATAACCGACTCGACCATCGACTCGACATCCTCCAACGGAAGGCGGACGACAACCGCTGGTATCACGAACTCCCCGACGCTCGCGTTCGGAAGTTCACCCTGCTCGGTCCCCCGATTCCGAACACCGATGTCGAACTCGAAATTCCGACGTACGCGTTTTTCCCGGTCAGTGGCCCCTCGGACGACGATACCGCTTCGTCCCGCCCCGCAATCGTCCTCGTCCACGGTGGAATTCACGACAACTTCTCGACGAAGTACGTAAGCGTCGTTCGGGAACTTCTCGACGAGGGGTACGTCGTCGTCTCGCCGGAGTATCGTGGGAGCACGGGATACGGCCGCGAACACTACGAGGCCATCGACTACGGTGGTCACGAAATCGCCGACACGCTCGTCGCCCGCAACTGGGTCGCCGACCAAGCGGAGGTTGACGACGAACGGATCGGAGTCGTGGGATGGAGCCACGGCGGATTGCACGCCCTGTTGTCCGTGTTTCGGTATCCCGATTCCTACGCCGTCGCCTACGCAGGTGCGCCCGTCTCCGACCTGCTGGAGCGCTGGGACTACAAGGACGAGGGATATCACCGCCTGTACACGGCGAGCTATCACCTCGGTACCACGCCGAACGCCGACCCGGACCGGTACCGCAAGCGTTCGCCCGCCCATCAAGCAGTCGCCACGGGAACACCGCTCCGGATCCACGCGACGACCAACGACGGCGACGTCCATCACTCCGAAGTCGAGTCACTCATCGAATCCCTGCGCGACGTCGGTGCGGAGTTCGAATACGAGTGTTACGACGACGCTCCCGGCGGTCACGACTTCGAACTCAACGAATCACGATTCGCCCGGAATTCCCGGCAGCGAGTGTACGACTTTCTGGCAGACCACCTCTCGCCACCATGCCGTGATTCGACCGTCCGCCCGTGATTCGATCGTCCACGTGTGATGCTCGAACGCCCACAGGACGGTGGTAGGATGTTCCGGGACACCTACTTCTATTTCCTTTCGGCGAGAAGCCGAGTGTATGACCGACGCCGAAACCGGATCCGAGGCACCGACCGTGCTCGTACTGAGCCGAGGAACGCACGGCATGCCGATGTCCGACTACGTTTCCGAACTTCGTGAGCGACTGCCGAACCACGAGATCGTTCGCGCGAGAACCCCGGAAGAGGAGCGCGAGTTCATCGTCGATGCGGAAATCGTGACCGGCCTCGAAATCGACGAAGCCCTGATCTCCCGCGCCAAAAACCTCCAGTTGTTCGCCGCCGCATCCGCTGGAACGGGCCACCTTCCGCTCAACGCGCTCGAATCGCGGGGCGTGGCGGTGACGAACGCCTCCGGTGTTCACGGACCGAACATCGCGGAGCACGTCATCGGCGCGATACTCACGTTCACCCGGAACTTCCTCCGCGCGGAACGACAACAGGAACACGGCGAATGGCGCCACTTTCAGGCACACGAACTGCAGGGGAGCACCGTAACCATCGTCGGACTCGGTGCCATCGGACGGGCCATCGCCGAGCGGTTGGACGGGTTCGGCGTCGAGACCATCGGCGTTCGGTACTCGCCGGAGAAGGGCGGCCCGACGGACGAAGTGGTCGGCTTCGACGGTCTGCACGACGCGCTCGCCCGGACGGAGTACCTCGTGCTGGCCTGTCCGCTGACGCCCGAGACGCGCGGGTTGATCGGGACCGCGGAGTTCAGCACCCTCCCGCCGAACGCCGTTCTGGTGAACATCGCACGCGGTAAAGTGGTCGAAACGGACGCGCTCGTTTCGGCGCTTCGCGGCAATGCGATTCGCGGCGCGGCGCTGGACGTCACCGACCCGGAGCCGTTGCCGGAAGATCACTCGCTGTGGAACTTCGATAACGTGCTCATCACGCCGCACATGGCGGGCCACACGCCGGAATACTTCGCCCGCCTCGCGGATATTCTGGCCGACAACGTCGAACACGTGACCGAGACGGGGTCGTACGACGACCTTCGGAACGCGGTTCGCTGAGAACAGCACGAAAGCCGTAATCCCGTGCACGAAAACCGTGCCCTCGTTCGCGTACGGTTCCGCTGGCACCGCTCGCGGAGTTTCGTCTTCTTGTCCGGGACGAAAAAGTGAATTCGGTAGGAGAGAGATCGCCCGCGGATCCCTACCAGAGCTGTGCGGTAGGCGTCTCGCAGCAGTCGCAGATCGCCGCTTCGTTTCCTTTGTACGTCTCGTGAACGAGCGTGCCGTCGTCGCACCATTGACACTTTTCCCCCACGAGATGTCCGATGATGCCTTTCTCAGTAGTCAGACTCATATCGTCCACACTGTCAATCGCCCAAAACATGAATTTGCTGGCCCCCTGTGCAGGCAGTTTATCCC
>NZ_JBAWAC010000074.1:0-10372 GCF_049589095.1 Haladaptatus sp.
CTCACGGCCAGCGTCGTCAGCGCCGCGCTCGCGGCGCTTCCCGGTGACGTCGTCGATCTCTCGCAAAATTTGGAGTTCGAAAACCCCGTCCGGCCGGGCGAAACCGTCAGCGCGACCGCGGCCGTAACCGATGATTTGGGAGAGGACCGCCTTACGGTAGAAATCAGCGTGAAAACCGACTGACAGGTGCTCTCGGGCGAGACGACGATCATATCGCTTCCCCACGAATAGCGCCGAGTAGTTCGATCGGTCCCGATATTCTACCGGCGGCGGTTTTCTCGCCTTACGCGAAGTTCGACACGATACCGCCTCGATTCCGCCGATTTCCGTTTTCAGGGTCGATAGCGTCGACTGGAGCAGTGTCGGCGCGAAGATCGAAAACGGTCGGGGTTGATCAGTCAGCCGAAACGTGCTCCGCCGCGTTTCGGTTGATGGCGTTGAGCAGGAACGATCCACCGCCGAAGAGACCGACCGCGCCGACGAAGACGACGACTGCGCCGACGAAGAACGGGACGCCCGGCGAATAGGCGTCCTTCAAGTAGCCGGCGAGGACCGGCGCGATGGCCGCACCCGACCACCGCAGGAAGTTGTATGCGCCGCTGCTGACCGAGCGCGTGAACGGCGACACCTGAATGGCGAACGTCGTGAACATCGCGTTGGCGATGCCGCAGAAGATACCCGAAATCACGATGACGGGGAGCAGTAGTTCCGCCTGTCCTTCCGCGAATCCGGCCGCGGCGAGGACGAGGGCCATCCCAAGCACGTCAGCGAACAATACTTTCGATGCGTCGAACCTGCTCGTCAACCAGTTCACGACGAACACGGAGGAGACCGCGACGAGGGCACCCCACGCGAAGAACGTCACGCCGAGCGCCGTGGCCGAAAGGTCCGGAAGCGTAAGCGGCGAGTACGCGAGGATGGTGAAGAACCCGAAGCTGTAACAGAGACCGATGAGGGCGTTGACCAGCACGGGCGGATTTTTCAGCGCCATGATCATGTCCGCGGGCGTCGCTTGCTCCTTTCCTTCCGGTTCACGGAGGAAGGCGAGCGAGACGATGAGGGCGAGTGCCATCAGCGTCGCCGTGCCGAAGAAAGGGTAGCGCCACGAGAACGAACCGAGATAGCCGCCGAGAAGCGGGCCGCCCGCGATACCGAGGCCGAGCGCCGCCTCGTACAGCATGATGGCTTCTTCAGTCCCGCCCTCCGCAAGTCCGACGATGACCGCGAGGGCCGTCGAGGTGAACAACGCGTTACCGAAGCCCCAACCGCCGCGCACGATGGCGAGTTCGGTGATGGAGTTCGACAGTCCCGCGAGTGCCGACATCACGACGACGATGGCGAGACCGACGATGATGACGCGTTTGTTGCCGAATCTGGCGCTCAGAACGCCCGATACGAGCATGGCGACCGCCATCACGATCAGGTAGGTGGTGAACAACAGTTCGACTTCCGCCCCCGTCGCACCCATCTTGTCGCCGATGATGGGGAGTACCGGGTCGACGACGCCAATACCGAGAAACGCGACGAACGTCGCGAACGCCGTCGCCAGAACGGCAGGGGAAAAACGATCAGTAACTGTTCGTGTAGATGTACTCATCGGACAGTCATAGGTCTAACTTCCCATTTAACTTGTTGGTTTCGTCACCACCGACCGGTGACGTCCCGTATCGGGCGTGTATCCAACATCTTCTTTCGTTTCGTAATGGACGATAGGCGATCAGAATGTAACTTACTGACTGGTCAGTAAACACGAAGTCGGGAGAGGTGGCACACGAACGCTACCGGACTCGCTGGTCAGGTGTATCTCCCGGTTTCCACACCACAGGTTTCACAATAGAACGCGACTCCGCCATCGATTTCCTCGGGGACTGCCGGGGTCCGCTCGTCACACGACGGGCACGTGCGGCGGAGTTCCATCGGTTCGTCGTCACGCGGCGCGCCGAGGGCGAGGACGACGAGTCGTTCGTCGCCGCTGTTCCGTCCCTGTTGCCACTCGCCCGGCGCGAACCGTATCAGTTCACCCGAAACGACCACGACGTCACCGTCCTCGGTTTCGAACGTCGCCGTCCCCGAGAGCACGTAGAACACCTCTTCCTGTTCGAGGTGACGGTGGTAGCAATGACCGACGTGTTCGCCGGGAGCGCGTTCGAAGTAGTTGATCGCGAGGCCGGTCGTCCCGAGCGCTTCCGAGAGCGGGTGGAAAAACCGTGAGCAGGCCTCGTCCTCATCGGGGTTTTCGATTACAACTTTTTTCATTCCGGTCGGAATTGGCGGCGAGATGCATAACGGTTTGGCGTGCACTGAAACTGTCGCCGGGATCACCGGGGTCGCCAGGTTTGCCGTGTTCGCTTGCAGTCCGCCGCTCGACCCGGACCAACTCGCCCACTGTATTTTTACCCGTGCCCGTTGCCCACATGACCCATGACGACGACAGCCGAACTGGCGGATTTCGTGGTGGAAACGGGCTACGACGACCTCTCGGCGGACACGGTGGACGAACTGAAAAAGCGCGTGCTCGACTCGGTTGGAATCGCCGTGGGTGCGATGGGGGAGGAACCCGTGGAGGCGGTGCGAGCGACCGTCGAGGAGATGAGCGACGGGGGAGATTGCACCCTCTGGGGTGGAGGGAGTGCATCCCCCCCGGACGCGACCATGCTGAACACCGCGTACGTTCGCTACCTCGATTACATGGATTCGTTTCTCGCACCCGGCGAGACGCCGCACCCGAGCGACAACATCGCGGCGGCCATCGTCTGCGGTGAGTACGCCGATAGCACCGGCGAGGAACTCATCGCCGCGATAGCCATCGCCTACGAGATACAGGCGGAACTGGCGTGGAACGCGCCGGTTCGGGACCGCGGGTGGGACCACGTCACCCACACCGTCATCTCGGCGACCGCGGGGGCGTCGAAACTGCTCGGCCTGAGTCGGGAGGAAACCCGGTCGGCGATCGGCATCGCCGGGACCGCGCACAACGCCCTCCGGGTGACGCGAACCGAAGGGATCTCGGAGTGGAAGGGACTCGCCTCCGCGAACGCCGCCCGAAACGCCGTCTACTCAGCGATGCTGGCGAAGAACGGCGTGGAAGGACCGACGAACCTCTTCGAAGGCCAGAAGGGGTGGAAGCAAATCGTCTCCGGGGAGTTCGACGTGGATCTGTCGCCGGGAGAGCGCGTCCACGATGTGATGACGAAACGCTACGTCGCCGAGACGTACGCCCAATCCGCCGTGGAGGGGATCATCGAGATGGCCGAGCAGGAGGACATCGACCCCGAGCACGTCGAGTCGATCCGTCTCGACACGTTCGCGGGTGCGAAGCTCATCATCGGCGGCGGCGAGGGGTCGCGCTACGAAGTCGAGACGAAAGCGCAGGCCGACCACTCCCTGCCGTACATGCTCGCCGCCGCGCTCATCGACCGCGAGATGACCAACACACAGTACGATCCCGACAGAATTCAGCGGGACGACGTTCAGGAACTGCTCCGAACCGTCGAAGTCGAGGAGGACGAGGCGTTGACCGACCGTTTCGAGGCTGGCGAGATGCCGGCCAATATCGATATCGAGATGGACGATGGCACGACCTATCGAGTGGAGAAGGACGATTTCGCGGGGCATCCGAACAACGCGATGTCGTGGGAACAGGTCGAATCGAAGTTCGACCGGATAGCGAGCGCGTACGACGACTCGCGGCGCGAGGAAATCGTCGGGACGGTACGCGGAATGGACGACCACAGGGTCACGGACCTCGTCGAACTGCTGGCCTAATGTAGTAGTTTGAATCGAGATGGTGATTCGTGTGAGGCTACTCGGCGCATATGTTGTCAATGAGTAGCATATAACTCAGCAGTCAGTTCGACAATAATGATCATTGACAGACACTACAGATTCGGTCGGATGGGCTTTATCGGATAATCCCCCTCGAAAGAGACGGCCTGAAAGGCCTGAATTTTGGCATTGTGGGCGTCATGTCGGGCTTATTCGATTCGGGAGGGGATAGCCGGAGAGTACCCGTCGAACTGCTCGCTAAAACGGTGCTATGCATTGAAATACAGTTGCGGCGACACGAGAAAGTGGACGACGAACACAGGCAACGTGCCGGTGTCGTCCAAGGTAGATACAATGAAAAAAGGACTTAGAATGCTGCTCGTGATGACCGTCGTGGCCAGTGTCTTCGCGGTTGGCTTTGCCGGCAACGCGGCTGCATACGGACACCACCACAAGAAGATGGCAGGAGACACCCAGTACAGTTCCCAGCACGCGTGGTCTGGTGTCAGCCAAGGCCAGTACGTCGCACAGGGTAACGCCAACCACCAAGACACCAACGTCGCAATCTCGGCTGCGCTCGGTCGCGACGCTGAATCCGACGACGCGACGGCAATCCAGGCGAGCTACCAGAGCAACGACAACTCGCAAGCCGCGTGGTCCCAAGCAGGGAACTGGAACGAACAGGAAAACTAAGCTTTCGACGCGGTACTGACCGCAGGGGATTCGTCCCCAACTGATATCCAACTCGTCAATTTTTCCGGCCGTCGACGTCACGACGACCAGTAATCGGTGTTGTGCGTCGAATGGTCGCCCAATAACAAAGCACGATACTCCCGTCATTTCGTCCAGCCATGACCATACACCAACTCATCCCGACCAGTGCGGACGACTCACCCAAGCGCGTTGAACAGCGTGGGGGTTCGAGTCGGAGAGTACACATCGCTGCCGTCGTTCTCGTCGCCATCCTCACGTCAATGGCGAGCGTCGGCGCCCTTTCAGGAGCACCGTCGCCGCAGCACCCCGATTCGGTTGCCAGTAGTTGTTCCCCTGACGCCGGAGCGGGCGACCATGTCGCGTGGCATGTCGAACGCTACGGTGCGGGGTGTCACGAAAACGAGTTTACCCGATTTCCGGAAGGTGAACAGATAGACCACATCGGCGACCCGCCGTGGGTCCCGCTGTAACCGACGGGCAAAAGCGAACTCCACTGGGAATACCGAACTCCCACCGTTTTACGGCAGCGGACGTGCGAAATCGTTACTACTTGGTAGCGGAATCACTGAACGATGAACGTTCGGGACGGTGTGATCGAAGTCGGTATCGCGGTGCTCTCGTTTCTCGTCGTCGGCGTGCTCGTGACGGAACTCCTCCGGGAGCGTATCTGGCCCTCGTTATTGGTCGGAATTCCGACCGGTTTGATCGCCGGCATCGTCGTCTTCGGGGTGGTACATTACGTCCGTGCCCGTGACTGAGTTCGATTCTCGACTGGATCAACGTACCTCGACCGGGTCCAATGAACGCGTACCGCCCAACTCCTTTTGTAGCTGTTCGTCGTAACCCGTTCGGGGGTTTCATGACCGACAGAGCATTCGACTTTCTGCACATCAACGAGCGCGAATCGAAACCACGCGACCAAGGGATCACCGAGATGCGCGGGCCGTACTACGACCCGATGGGGCCGCGCGAGCTGAAGGATATCCTGGAAACGATGGGCGAGTACGTGGACATCTACAAGTTCTCCGGCGGGTCGTTCGCCCTGATGCCCGAGGACGTGGTGGAGGAACTCATCTCGATCTGCCACGACCACGACGTCGAGGTATCGACCGGGGGATACATCGAGAACGTACTCCTCCGCGACAACGACAAGGTCGAGCGGTACATCGAGGAGGCCGGAAACCTCGGCTTCGACATCGTGGAAATCTCGTCCGGGTTCATCGCCATCGACGTGGACGACATGGTCGGGTTGACCGAACTCGTTCAGGAACACGGCCTGAAGGCCAAGCCGGAGATCAACGTCCAGTTCGGCGCTGGCGGCGCGTCATCCGTCGAAGAACTGGAGAGCGAAGCGGCCATCGATCCGGCGAGCGCGATTCGGGAGGCGGAACGCCACCTCGAAGCGGGCGCGTACAAGATCATGGTCGAATCGGAGGGTATCACCGAACGCGTCCGCGAGTGGCGCACCGACGTCGCCTTCGAGATCGCAAACGAAGTCGGTATCGAGAACTGCGTGTTCGAGGCCGCCGATCCACCGGTGTTCGAGTGGTACATCAAGAACTTCGGGCCGGACGTGAACCTGTTCGTGGACAACTCACAGATCGTGGAGTTGGAGTGCATGCGTTCGGGACTGTGGGGCAAGAAGACGTCGTGGGGACGGGTCGTGTCGTACAAGGGGGAGTGATCGACCCGAACCCCACCAGTCCGCCAGTCGATATTTACCGTTGTCCGTCCACCAGCAGCACATGGAGTACGAGACGATGGGCGGCGAGGAGATTCCGAAGATAGGCCTCGGAACGTGGCGGATGGAAGGTGGAACGTGCCGCGATGCGGTCTCGACGGCGCTCGACCTCGGCTACCGACACATCGACACCGCACAGGCCTACAGCAACGAGCGAGAGGTCGGGCAGGCCATCGAACACTCGGACGTTGACCGTGACGAGATCTTCCTGACGACGAAGGTGTGGCCGATGAACCGCAAACGGGCCGACATCGTGAACTCCGTCAACGAGAGTCTGACGAAACTCGGCACCGAATACGTCGATCTGCTGCTCATCCACTGGCCGAACCCGCTCGCTTCGACGGGAGAGGTGATGCGAACGCTGTCGGACCTCCAGAACGACGGATTGACGCGGCACATCGGCGTGAGCAACTTCGACGCGGAGCAACTGGAAACAGCGCGGGAGAAAGCGACGGTGGACGTGTTCACCGACCAAGTCCAGTTCCACCCCTTCAACCCGCAGGAAGAGCTACTGGAATACTGCCAGGAAAACGACGTGCTATTGACGGCCTACAGTCCGCTCGCACACGGCGGAGCCATGCACGATCACGTGCTCACTGAACTCGGTAAGAAATACGACAAAACGCCCGCACAGGTCGCGCTTCGATGGGTGACACAACAGGAGAAGGTCGTCACGATTCCGAAATCCACGAGCGAGGAACATCTGGAACAGAATCTCGACATCTTCGACTTCGAGTTGACCGAAACGGAGATGGCAATTGTGGCTCGCCCATCCCGCCTTCAGACCGGACTCTCGATGGTTCGCGGTCGGTTGGGACGGTAAGTTCTATCCGTCGAACTCCGCGCCATCGGCGCGAAGTTCGTCCACGATGGCCGCTCCGACGCTGACGACGTTGTCCAGCGTGGCGTCGAACGTTTCCTTCTCCACGCCGTCGTGGAGACTCTCCCGAATCGACTGGCCGTCGTACGGCCGGTCGAAGTTGACGACGCCGCGGACGCTCAGATACCGATCCAGCAGTCCGAACCTATCGAGGGCGGTCGCGGTTCCCATCTCCTCCATCTCGGTCGTCGCGTAGGTTCCCGCGTCGTACTCGTCCACGAGCCACTGAGCCTGCTCGGCGACCGTCCCGCCGTGCCAGAACTCGTCGCTACAGAGCGTCGTTCCGACGGCTACGCTCGGGTCGGATCGCGCGGCGTCCTCCGAGTAGTGATCCCGGTACGCTCTCGAAGCCCCCGAATCGCGTAGCTCGACCGATTTCCCGGCGTCGAGAGCCGTCGCCACGAGTTCGTCGTTCAGGTGATAGACGTAATCGTGCGGTCGATACGAGAACAGTTCGAGGGGATGGTTCCGCTCTGCTTCCGTTTCGCCGTCGCGGGCCGCCCAGCGATGCTTCTTGTCCCAATCGACGATGGCGTCGGCGACGAACACCGACCCGAGCGTTCCCACGTCCGGCGGCGTCCCCGCGACGCCGACCGTGACGAAGTATGCCGAAGAGCAGTCGAATTTCCGCGAAGCGAGGATGGCGGTCACGGTCGCCGCCGCTTCCGGTTTCCCCATCCCGGTGGACGTGATCCCGATCCCGTCGTCGGTGTAGTAAACCGGCATGTTCGCGCCGGGGACCGATGCCGAGTTCTCGAACTCGTAGGTCGAGAGCCACCGTTCGAACTCGTCGGGGAGGTCCTTTTTCATCTCGAAATCGTCCGCCGCGAAGGCGGGCAACAGGAGTACGTCGAGCGAAATCGGCTCCGTCGCATCCGTCATACGCGAACTCACTCCACCGGAATTTCGACCAGCGTCATGCCGTCACTCTCGACGGCCCCGGTCAGCGCCTCC
The DNA here is from genome assembly GCF_049589095.1 of Haladaptatus sp. Taxonomy (NCBI): domain Archaea; kingdom Methanobacteriati; phylum Methanobacteriota; class Halobacteria; order Halobacteriales; family Haladaptataceae; genus Haladaptatus; species Haladaptatus sp. Next base: position 8,055 of record NZ_JBAWAC010000074.1, read on the forward strand.
TCGATCTCGTCCCACGTTTCGGCCCGTACGCCGTCGATACCGAAGCTCTCGGCGAACTTCACGAAGTCAGGGTTCGTCAGCCCGGTGCCGAAGTGTTCGCCGAACTCCTCCTCCTGTTCCTCGGTGATGAGTTTGTACTCGTCGTCGTTGAAGACGATGATGGTGTAATCGCAGTCGAGGCGGGTCGCCGTGTCGATCTCCGCGCCGTTCATCAGGAATCCGCCGTCGCCCGTGGCGACGACGACCTCGGAATCGAGCGCGAGGTCCGCCGCGAGGCCGCCCGGCACGCCGATACCCATGCTGGCGAGGCCGTTCGAGACGAGGACCGTGTTCGGTTCGTAGGTCGGGAAATCCTGAGCGATCGCCATCTTGTGACTGCCGACGTCGGAGACGAGCACGTCGTCGTCCGCCATCGCCTCGCGGAGGACGGGGAGGACGTTTCGTACCGAGAGCGGGGCGTCGGCGTCGGGCCACCGCGTCGTCTGTTCCACGAGCGCTTCGCGCTGCTCACGGTACCATCCGGCGGGACAGGCGACGTCGAGTCGGTCCCGAAGCGCGTCGAGACCGGCGGAGATGTCACAGATCAGTTCGACGTTCGGGTTGTAATGTTCGTACACCTCGGCGGGTTCCGAATCGAGGTGAACGACGTCCTTGTCGCGGTCGGGGTTCCAACTCTCCGGGTCGTGTTCGGCGATGTCGTAGCCGAGCGTGAGCACGCAGTCGGCCTCCCGAATGGCGTCCTCGGCTTCGCCGTTTTCGCCCGAATCGAGCGTGAACAGCGAGTGGTCGTCGGCGTCGGAGAGCGCCCCTTTCCCCATGTACGTCGCGGCGACGGGGACGGCCGTTTCCGAGACGAACTCCCGGAGGCTTTCGGCGGCCTGCTCCCGAACTGCGCCGTTACCCGCGATGACGAGCGGTCGTTCGGCGTCCTGAAGCAGTTCGACGGCGTACTCGACGGACTGTTCATCGGGGTCGGAACGGCGGACCGGACGACGGGTGACGAGCGGTTCCGCGTCCGTCTCCTCGGCCGCGACGTCTTCCGGAAATTCGAGGTGCGTCGCGCCGGGTTTCTCGTATTGGGCGAGTTTGAACGCCTTGCGCACCGATTCGTTGATGATCTCCGGATCGCTCAGTTGGGTGTTCCACTTGGTCACCGACCGAAACGTGTGGATCACGTCGATGAGTTGGTGGCTCTCCTTGTGGAGTCGCTCCAGTCCCGCCTGCCCGGTGATGGCGACGACGGGACTCTTGTCGAGGTGGGCGTCTGCAACCCCCGTCAGGAGGTTCGTCGCGCCCGGGCCAAGCGTCGAGAGACAGACGCCCGCTTTCCCGGTCACGCGCCCGTGTACGTCGGCCATGAAGGCCGCGCCCTGTTCGTGTCGTACTGGGATGAACTCGATGTCGGAATCGCGGATGGAAAAGAGCACGTCGCCGAGTTCCTCACCCGGCAGGCCGAAGACGTACTCGACTCCCTCCGCTTCCAGACACTCCACGAGTAAATCGGATGCCTTCATCGGTCGAAATAGGGCGACCGAGGATTAGTGCCTGTTGGCAGTTCCGCAATTAGTGCTCCTTGGTAGTTCCACAGTTGCACGGCGCGACGCTATCGATGGCGAGCAGGCGACAACCGCTGCCCGTTTCCGCTTCGAGGAGCAGGTTGCAGTCGTTGCGGCGCAGTTCGAGGGCACAACTGTTGAACCGCACCACCGTATCGTTGTCCCCGTCTCCATCGACGTCCGTGACCGTCTGGTGGCACGGACTCGCCGCCCGACCGTCGGTCTCCGTGAGGAGTTCCTCGATGTCGGAACAGGAGACCTGCTTCCATCGCGGATTGCGGTACTTCTGGCAAGTCGGCGTGTCGAACGTTGCTCGCGTCGAGGACGGCCGCAACCGGATGCTCTCGGGTTTCACGTTCGGCCACCCAATGTAGACGGTGAACACCTCGTTTTTACTCGCGTCGATCCTGTTCGGACAGCATCCGGGCTTCACGTCCATCCAACAGGTCTTACAACACTCGGTCGCGCTCGCCGCACCGATGGCCGACGAACTCCCAAAAGCGGTGCCCGCGACGGCGAGGCCGCTTCGTTTGAGGACGCTTCGCCGGGTCCAGGTGTGTCGTTTCGGTTCCATGTGAGTCGGGGGAGAATGGGTATGCGATATGTTACCTTTTTTGACCGTCTCGAAGAGAGGTCTTTCGTCGGATACGCGTCGGCGTTGGTCCACGAACCGGTCGATCGACAAAATGAATAGGAGACCGATGACGGAGATTTCCTCGTCCGACCCGTAAAAGCGAGGCGGTCGAGCGAAACCTCCCGTTC
>NZ_JBAWAC010000075.1:0-4111 GCF_049589095.1 Haladaptatus sp.
GTGTTGGTCTCGGTCGGGGACTTCGTCCGCGTCGAATCCGCTCCTCCGCCCGTGTCGTTGGCACAACCGGCGAGGATAGCGACGCTTCCCGTCGCGATTGCCTCCGTCGCTTTGAGAAATCTGCGCCGATTCATTTGTCGGGAGTACCGAGTCACATCGCAAGGGGGTTCTGGTACGCGCGTCGAATCGGTACCCTGTGGGATCGAACGAGAACCGGTGTTGTTTTTCTCGTCCGAACACGAGCGATACACGATGAATCGTCGTCGGATCGGAAGAGGGATTTCACTGGTGGCGATTGGCGTGTTCGCGCTCCGATTCGGCCTCGGACTCGCGAGTGCCCACTCGATTCCCTCCAGTAAATTCGCCTCCCCGCTTCCACTCCCGCTGCTGTTTCTCGGTGCCGGTGCGACGGTCGCGCTCACGGCCGGATGGCTCGCGGTCACCGAGCGAACCCCTTCGGCGGCGACCCGCCGGATGCGCGTTCTCCGTCTTCCCTCCTCGATTTCGATGCCGCTTCGACTGGGCGCTCGACTCGTCTTCTTCGCCGGATTCGCGGCCGCACTCTCGATCGGAATCGTCGGCCGACAAAACCAGTACCAGAACTTCGCGACCGTCTTCACGTGGCCGGTTTGGTTCCACGGCGTCGCCCTGCTCTCCATCCTCGTCGGCACGCTGTGGCCCGTCCTGTCCCCGTGGCGAGCTCTGTACCGTGTGTTCGTGTGGCTCGAAGGGGAGGAGCTAGCCTTCCTCGGGTCGTACCCCGAACGACTCGGCAGTTGGCCAGCGCTGGCGAGCTACATCGTCGTGATCGGGATACTGGAGAACCTCACGTATATCCCGAAGAAGGGCCCGCTGTTGACGACGGCCGTCCTCGCGGTGTATACGCTCGTCATGGTCGCCGGGAGCCTTCTCTACGGGACGGAGTGGTTCCGACGTGCTGACCCCCTCGGCGTTCTCTACCGACTGTTCGGCCGGGTGGCGTCGATAACCATCACTCGACGCGACGACGGCGGTACCGACGTCGCCCTCCGACCGCCGTGGCAGGGAACCCTCACCCCTGTTCGGAATACGTCCCTCGTTCTGTTCGCCATCACCGCGGTGTACACCGTGAGTTTCGACGGGTTCACCAACACCCGGACGTACCAAGACCTCCTCGTCGGTGTGCAGAACTCCTTGGGGACCGGACCGGCGATCAGCATCCTGCTGTACGCGATTGGCCTCTCGGTCTTCGTCGTCTCGTTCGGCCTCTGCAGCCGTCTCGTCGAACGTCTCGGCGGTGACAGCGCCGACCAGCGACCATCGGATACTTTCGAGGTGAACACCGACGGCGGCTCCGTCATCGGTTCAGACGAACGGACACGTGAACCCGATTGGCTCGGTTCGGCGATGCACTTTGCACCGACCGTCCTCCCCATCGCGGCGGCGTACGAAGTCGCCCACAACTATCCCTACGTGTTTCGTAACCTCGCCCAACTCGCCACCGTCGCCGTTCATCCCCTCTCCCCGAGCGCACAGACCGTGAACCCCCTCGCTTGGCTTCCGCTTCCGGTGTTCTGGGGTTCGCAGGTCGTCCTCATCGTCCTCGGTCATGTTATCGCCGTCGTCGCCGCTCATTACGTCGCGGTCGAACGGTTCGAAACCACTGCGGCGGCACGACGCGGTCACCTCCCGCTGATCGTGCTGATGGTCGGCTATACTGTGCTCTCGCTCTGGATAATCTCTCAGCCGGTCGTTTCGTGACCCCGTCTTCCGAATCCGTGAGTACACCTACTCGTGATACGAGAGTTCGACGACTCGACCGTCACCGTACATCACGAGGATTTCGTCCGCACCGTCCCCATCGATATCGCACACCGTCGGGTGCACCCAGACCTTTACCTTTCGCTCGTGGGAGGCGAGGACCTCCCCGGAACTTGCATCGAGGACCTGTACCGTACCGTGGTTCGTCACCGCGACGACTTCGGGGTCGCCGTCGCCGTTAACGTCCCCCGTAACCGGGGCGGGGAGCAACTTCGCGTCGGTCGAAAGCGTCGTCTTCCACTCGGTTTTGCCGGTCCGTGCGTTCAACGCGGCGACCGTGTCCCCGCCGCTTCCGACGTAGACCTCCGGCGTTCCGTCGCCGTCCCCGTCGGTGACCTGATCGATCGCTGGACGGTCGATTCCCGTGCGTTGCCAGAGCTTCGTTCCGTCCGCGGCAAAGGCCGTCACTTCGTTCCCTCCGGACGCGACGAGTATGTCACGCTGGCCGAGGCGACCCTTCGCGAGCCACGTCGCCAGTGCGGAACGCTGCCATTCGAGCGTCCCGTTCGGTCGCAGGACGCTGACCTTCGCGGTAGAGCCGACGGCGATATCCGGATTCGGGGAACCGGGGACGTGAACGACGTGCGTTTCCGCGTAGACGGTGTCGTTCAAGTCGTACTTCCACTGGAGCGTCCCATCCGCGGAATCAGCGAAAACGACGCCATCGAACGCGGGTTGAACGACGAGGCGGTGTGGCTCCGTGAGCACGACGGGACCGGCGTAGCCGAACGACGTCAGGTTCTGTGTCCATTCGACGCTCCCGTTTTCGGCGTCGAAGACGTAGAGACGCTTTTCGGTCGTCGGGGCGACGGCGTTCGGACGGTGGTCGCCGGTCGCATCCGCGATGAGCGAATCGCCGATGCCGTGGACCGCACACGCCGATTTGTTGATCTCGTACTGCCACCGGGTGGTGCCGTTCGGATTCAACATCGTCACTGCACACCGCGCGTTCTCCCCCGCGACTGCACTCACCGGTGCGAGGATATACGATTCACCGTCGATCCGATCCGCGACGATCGGATGATGGTTCAACTGGTTCGGTCGCGGCGTGTCCGAAGTCCAATCCACCGAGAGGGACCCGGACGGTTTGTTCGTTAAACTATAGAAAGAGGCACTAGCAAGCGCACAAATCACCAGGACGACGACGATTGCGGTCCGCGCTCGCATTCGACCTCATCTCGGGTAATCGGGAACTAAACGCTGCCGGTATCGCCGACACATTCGACTCGCATACTAGAACGCGAAGGAACAGATTCTCGGCCCCTCCGGTCACGTTACTTCGAATCGTTGGAGTCGAACGCGTTCGAATTGACGTGCTTTCCGACCTCCTCCATCACTTTCGTCTCCGCGCGGGCGAGGTGTTCCCACGCCGTCGTGGAGGCGATACCCACGGCATCGGCGATGTCCTCGATGCTGGTCTCCTTTTTGGGCCGGTAGTAACCGAGTTCGATGGCGGTCCCCAACACCTCGCGCTGTCGCTGGGTGAGTTCGTTGATAACGCGCGAAAATTCCAACTGTTCCTGTTCGGCGACCACTCCGAGTTCGACGTTCCGGACGAGGTCGGTTTCGTTTCCGGGACGTTCGATCGATTCGACGATCTCGTTTAGGTCGTCGTCCTCCGCCAGATACAGCGTCCAGCGTTCCCAACCGGCCGATATGACCGCTCCGGTTCGATAGTGGACGCCCAGGTCGGTCAACCGCTGTGCGATGCTGTCCCATTGGTAGCTGTCGATGGTGACTGCGACGAGAACTCGTGGGACGTCCAGCGGCGTCAGCGTATCCACATCGATCACGGGATCAGCGGCCTCGAATTCCTCTAGAAATCCCGCTATCGAGGCTTCCGGTCCGGTTATCTCGATGATTCGCTTTCGCTCGGCGGCACTTCCCGTCATCGAAGAGACGGAGCGGATCGTTATCGCCGGGTAGTCGGCACTGATGTCGCTCTCAGGTTCGCCGTGGTGACGTATCTGGAGCGTCACTTCTCGCATATTTAAATCGAGGCAACCAACCGAGTTGAAACTTTGTATCCGATTCTGTCAGGCTCCCGAATCAAATTCCGATGGTTCTAACGTCTTCGTCCCTGGGTTTTCGTTCGATCGGTTCCATCCATCGATCACGAAATACCGGGTACCTCCATCGAGAAGTCGCGTCGTTATTCCTCGGTCGTGTCCGCAGATTCGGTTTCCGTACCTGCTGCATCCACGTCGTCCGCCGACCTCGCTTCCTCTTCGGCGGTAGCGGGCGCTTTTTCCTCCCGCACTCCCACGGTTCCGCCGCATTCCGGGCACTCGTCGTGGTTCGTGTAGAGGAC
>NZ_JBAWAC010000076.1:0-4419 GCF_049589095.1 Haladaptatus sp.
CGATAGCCCGGGGGCGTCCCGTGACCGACGAAACCGATCACGGCTATCACTCAGTCGCCCGCTGCCGTTCGTCCCGCTGAAAACCATCGAAACCATCGACCGGTTCGAGTGCCGTCCGCTTGCGTCCCGTTCGAAACCGCTCCGCGTGGAGGATATCGATTCCCTTCTCAGCACCCTCCGGGAACGGCCACCGCTGACTGGCGTTTCCGATTCCGTCGTACGACATTCCGCCGTAGAGGGGGTTGAGGCGTGTGAGTTCGTCGAACACCGCTTCCGGGGAGTCGTATTCGAATCGAACGTCGGTCAGTCGGTTTCCGATCTCGGCGATGATGTCGAGGTCGCGCCGCACGCCTTCGGGCGGCGTCCGCAGCGGACGCCGTCGTTGCACCTGGCGGTCGAGATTGGTGACGGTGCCGCCTTTCTCGGCCCAGAGGGTCGCCGGGAGCACGACGTCCGCGTGTTCCACCGTCTCGGTCGGGAAGACTTCCTGCACGAGCAGGAAGTCGAGCGAGGCGAGCGACCGAGCGACGGCCTGCGTGTCCCGCTTCTCGACGGCGGGATTTTCGCCGATGACGTACGCGCCGCGAATCGATTCGCCGAAGGCACGAACCGCGTCGAGTTCCGAGATTCCGGGCGTGGTCGGGATTTCGGTCCCCCAAACCGCCTCGACGTTCGCTCGTGCGTAGTCGTCGGAAATCGGTCGAAAACCGGGGAGCGTCCACGGGCGACAGCCGACGTCGTTCGCGCCCTGTTCGTTGGTCAGTCCCCTGAGAAGGTTCATTCCGGTTCCCGGTTTCCCGAGGTTGCCCGTCACGAGGAGCAGATCGATGAGTGCGTCCGGTATCGCGGTTCCCCGGTGGTCATCCGCCTCGGCACCCGTCCCGACGATGACGGCCGCGCGGTCGGCACTGGCAAATTCGCGCGCGACGCGGCGGACCGTTTCGGCCTCGACGCCGGTTCGTTCAGCGGCGGCGTCGAGGTCCAACCGTTCCATCGACCGAGCGAAGGAGTCGAAGTCAGTCGTCCGCTCGGCGATGAACTCCCCGTCTTCCAATCCCATTTCGAGCACCTGGGCGACCACTGCGTTCACGAACACGGCGTCGGTTCCGAGGTCCGGAGCGATGTGAACGTCCGCGATTCGCGTGGTTTCGTTGGCCTGCGGGTCGGCGTGAATCAGCGTCGCGCCGTCGTTGACCGTCGGCCGAACGTAGGAATTGAAGGCGATGGGCTGTTGTGCGGCCGGGTTCGCGCCGACAACGAGGAACACGTCGGCCTCGGTCAGATCGTTCAGCGTGTTCGTCATTCCGGGCGAACCGAGTCGCTCGACCATCGCCCTGACAACCGACCCGTGACAGATTCGAGCGCGGTTATCGACGTTGTTGGTCCCGAGGACGCGCGCGAGTTTCTGAAACAGATAGTTCTCCTCGTTCGTGCATCGAGGCGCGCCGAAGAAAGTGAGCGAGTCCGGCCCATGGCGGTCGAGAAGCGTTTCGAATCCGTCCTCGATTCGGGCGAACGCGTCGTCCCACGTCGCGGGGACCAAGTCTCCGTCCTTCCGAATCAGCGGCGTCGTGAGCCTGTTCTCGGCGTCCAACACGTCGAACGCGTGGATGCCGTTCGCACAGAGCCGTCCCTGCGAGTTGACCGGGGCACCCTCACAGCCGACCGCACCGCCGCGGCGCTCGCTGTATCTGACACGGCAACCAACCGAACAGCGCGGACAGACGCTTTCGGCGGTTGGTTGGCCGGCGGGTTCCTCGCCCATGCTATCCTTTCGGGACATCTCCCGTGATGACGTTGTAAGCGGCACCCAATCCGGCCAACGTCATGATGACGAGCAGAGTGAAGAGCGCGTTCGGGACCACCGTTTTCGTCCGGAAAAGGTGGCTCCCGCACGCCGGACAGGTGAGCCCCGTCGTCTCGAACTGCTCGCCGCAAACGGTGCACTCGTGGACGTCGTGCTGGCGGTCGCTCTCGACGCCGACGACGCCGTTGTCGATGCCGAGCGCTCGTTTGATGACGTAGCTTCGGTTCATACGCTCCCCTTGTGTTCCTCCGAAATGTGGTCGCGGAGTTCGTCCTCGCTGTCGAACGTCTCGTGACAGAACTGACATTCGTGATCAGTCGCGGTTGGGTTGTCTGGCATAGTTGATATGGAGGTGATGATGTGAAACGCCGTCCGGCGTCGGTTATCAGTCGGTTCTGCCGCCGTCAGTGGCCGCCTGTTCGCTCACGTCGACGTCCGGTTTCGTCTCGGCCGGGGTTATCCGTACGTCCGTGACTTTGAACTCGGGCACATGAGCCTGGTCGTCGAGGTGCTGTTCGTCGGTGAGTTCGTTCGCGGCACCGCCCTGTCCGAAGTAGTGCATCGGGACGAAGACGACGCCCTCGCCGGGTCGCTCGGTGACCTGGGCGAGCGCCGTGATGGACCCCTTCCGGGAAGTCACATCGACGTACTGCGCGTCGGAAATCCCGAGTTCCTCCGCGGTGGCGGGGTTGATTTCCACGAACAGTTCGTCGGTGTACGAGCGGATACCGGCGTCCCGGTTGGTCATCGTCCCGGTGTGGTACTGATAGAGGACGCGACCCGTCGTCATCGCAAACGGGAACTCCTCGTCGTCCATGTCGGCTTCGACCGGCCCGGAGACGTGGGTCGGGAACATGTGGGCCTTCCCGTCGTCGGTGTTGAACTCCTCCATGTAGAGGTGGGGCGTTCCCGGATGGTCCTCGTCCCAACACGGCCACGGGATACCCCCCTCAGTTTCGAGGCGCTCGTGCGTGATGCCGCCGTAAATCGGCGTCAGGTCGTTGATCTCGTCCATTATCTCGCTCGGGTTGCGGAATCCCCAATCGTAGCCGAACCGCTCGGCGAGTTCCTGGGTGATGACCCAGTCGGACTTCGCGTTTCCGGGCGGGTCGATGGCCCGCTTGACGAGTTGGACGTGACGCGTCGAACTCGTGTACGTTCCGTTGGTCTCGAACGGCGAGTTCGCGGGTAGGACGACGTCCGCGTACTTCGCCGTGTCGGTGAGGAAGATGTCTTGGACGGCGAGGAACTCCAGGTTCTCCACTATCTCCTCGGCGTGTGCGACGTTCGGTTCGGAGTACACGACGTTCTCGCCCTGAATGAACATCCCTCGAATCTCGCCGCGTTCGGCGGCGAGGAACTGCTCGGTAATGGTGTAGCCTTCCTCGTCCGGGAGTTCCACGCCGTACGCGTCCTCGAACTTCTCGCGTGCGTCGTCGGTCGTCACCTTCTGATAGCCGGGGAAGTTACCCGGAAGCGGTCCCATGTCGCCACCGCCACCCTGGACGTTGTTCTGTCCGCGGAACGGCGCGAGTCCGGATTTCTCGGTGCCGACGTGACCGGTGACCAGCGCCAGGTTCGCCATCGAGATGATGTTCTCGGTGCCGTGGCTGTGTTCAGTCAGGCCGAGCGTCCAGCAGAACGTGCACGAGTCCGCCTTCGCGATAGTTTCCGCGGCGCGCTTGAGTTCCTCCGGTGGAACGCCCGTCTTCTCCTCGACGAACTCGGGCGTGAACTTCTGGACACCTTCCTTCACGTCCTCGAAGCCGACCGTTCGTTCCTCGATGAACTCCTCGTCGTGGAGGTCGTTTTCGATGATGTGGCGGGTCAACCCGTTGATCCAGACGGTGTCGTAGCCCGGTTGGACGCGCGAGTACTGCGTGGCGAACTGGGCGATTTGGACCTTTCGCGGGTCGAAGACGAACATGTCCGCGCCGTCCTTGACGTTCTGCTTGATGCGCGTGGCGATAACGGGGTGGGCTTCCGTCGTGTTCGACCCCGTAATGAGATAACAGTCGGTGTTTTCCAGCGCATCGGTGCCGACCGACCCGGCACCGAACCCGACCGTCTGGGACAGTCCGGCGACGGTCGGCGAGTGACAGAGCCGGTTGCAGTTGTCGATGTTGTTCGTACCGAACACCTGCCGGGCGAGTTTCTGCATCAGGTAGTTCGCCTCGTTCGAGGTTTTGGACGACGAGACGAAGCTCACGCCGTTTCGCCCGTATTCGTCCTGAATTTCTTCGAGTCCCTCGGCGACGTGGTCGAGCGCTTCGTCCCACGACGCCTCGCGGAACTCGCCGTCCTCCTTGATGAGCGGCTCGGTAAGCCTGTCGTCGCTGTTCGCGTACTTGTATCCAAACTTCCCCTTGACGCAGGTCGAAATTCCGTTGATCGGCGCTTTCTCCGGGTTCGGACGGACGCCGAGCACTTCGTCGTCCTTGGAGTACACGTCGAAGCGACAGCCGACGGCACAGTAGCCACACGTCGTGTCCGTGACGTCGACATCGTCCAGTCGGTAGTCGCTCAGCGCGTCGGCCATGTCGAACAGCCGCCCTTCGGACATCGTGTTCGCCGCGAAACTCTCGGCGACGTGCTCGACGGGTTGGAACGCC
>NZ_JBAWAC010000077.1:0-6591 GCF_049589095.1 Haladaptatus sp.
TTAGAAGCGAACAGTGGATTTTCTCTCTCGAATCAGCATACGACACAACTGCCGGAAACGGCCGGTGACACAACCGCCAGAAACCGAATCGACACAACCGACAGTTGCTAGCATCTCCACCGGAAGACCTGCGGTCTTTCGAACCATCGAGATCGCGCCGCGATTTTGAGACGCCAGAAAATCTCCGATTTTCCGGGCCGACGACCCCCCGAAGAGGGGTGAGGAAGTCTTCTCGAACGGAGTGAGAGGAGGCCAGAAAGTCGCATGCCCGCGCAGCACCGCGAGCAGGAACGTCTTTCGTGGCTTTTGGTCCGGATTTTGCCAGGGAAGCGCCCAACCCCCGCGCGATTCGCGCGGGGGTGGGTTAACTGACAGCAGCAAAAGCTGGGGCGAGAGGCTTTATTTACACCCCTGTCGTGAGGCGACGTATGGCAAGCTTGCTCTCGGATGACGAGGTGGAGAATCGAAAACCGAGCGACTGGGAGCGTGACGGTGACGAAATCGTTCGCACCTACGAGTTCGACGACTACTTGGACGGCGTCGCGTTCGCGTCCGAAGTCGGGGAGGTTGCCGAGGAGGAGTTCCACCATCCCGAAATGATAATCGGCTACAAGGAAGTCGAGGTTCGGCTGACCAGCCACGAGGAGGGTGGAATTACGGACCAAGACGTCGAGATGGCCGAGCGCTTCGACGACCTGCGCTGATGGACGCTCGCTACGTGTTCGCGGTTCGGTTCCGCCTCGAACCGGACGTTTCTGGAGTCTCGCTCGAACCCCAGGAGTTCGAAACGCGACTCTTTCGTCGTGCCGACCCACCCGGTGAGGACGGATGGCGGTTCTTCCGGGACAACCTCTGGCGCGGGGACGTCGGCGACGAACGCTACTTCAGGAAGCTGACGAGCGAGGCGCTCGGCGTCCCCGTGACGAACGTCGAGTACCGCGCCTTCGAAACCGACGAGGAGTACTACGACGCGTTGAAGGCGGAAATCGCGGCGGATTTGGCGACGTTCAAGGCGGATTCGGTGTCGGAAGTGATATCGAAATACCTCGGGAGTTCGGTCGAAGTCGAACGCTAATCGACAGACCCTTTCCCGCGACGGACCGACCACCGACCATGAGCACGATTCGGGTCGTCTGGGGAACCGCGAGCGGACCGACGAAGATGTCGTCGTACGACGCCGCACTGGCCGAAGCCAACGTCCACAACTACAATCTCGTCTCGGTATCGTCGGTCATCCCCGCCGACACGTCGGTCGAAGCAGTCGGTACCGCGCCCGACCTCGGCCCTGCCGGAAATCGTTTGACCGTCGTGGAAGCGCGGGCGACGCGCCCGGGGCCGGGTCATGTCTCCGCCGGACTCGGATGGAGCGAAAGCGACGGCGCAGGGCTGTTCTACGAAGCGTCAGGCGACACCGACGCGACGGAAATCGAGGAACGGGTCCGCGCCGGATTGGAAGCGGGCCGTGCCCTGCGTGACTGGGAGTTCTCCGACGAGACGACGAAAGTCGTCACCGCGGACGCCGAATCGGGGACGTACGTCACAGCCGTCGTCCTCGCGGTGTACGGGCAGAGCGAGCCGATTTGTTAGTTTCCGGGGGCGACGGGTTTATACCGTGCTCTAACTTATCAGAGGGTAGTTGACCGCATGAATGGAAATACTCCCTACGCTGGCATTCCCGACGTGACGCAGGCCGGACAGCGCGCGTCCGTGGATGTCGAAGAACTCACTCCAAAACAGCGCCGCCTTCTGCGGGACAGCGTCTCCGATATCGCCACTTTGACCCGTAAATATCTCCCCGAAGAGTACATCATCGGCTCGCAGGTGACGAACAGTATGACCGGACCGCAGGCGTCGGTGTCGGTGCAACCGCCCGTCGGTCACATCGTCAGCGCCGGGTTCGAACCGGAGCGAGACGAACTCGACGACGAGGAACTCATCGGCGAGGAAGAACGCGACGAAGTCGCTCGCGGCCTCGCGGCCAGCGCCGCGCTGCAAGTGAAACAGGCCATCGAGGACCAAGTCACACCGACCGCCCGCTAGGCGGCCGGTTGAACATCGCGTCGCCGAGCACGAGCGCCGACACGATTCCTGCAGCAGTTATTCCTGCGTGAGACGGAACCGGAAGGAGGACTTCAGCGACCGCTCCGACGAGCAACACGGCCGGTAAGGCGAACAGAACGATGTCGTAGTACGAAATCGACCAGCGAGCGATACGACTCTGGAACTTTTCCTGTATACTCACTATGCATCCCTCCGGGAGAGTGTATTACTGCCGAAAACTAAAACGTAACTCTTTGGTCGAAATCGACCGCGTTGAACCCTTACTTGCCCCAGAACGGGTCGCGCTTTCGTTGTTTGTCGAGGTACATCTGCAACGCTTCGAGTTCGTCGGCCGGGATGTCGTCCGAGAGCTCCTGTTCCAAAATCTTGGCGTGTTTTTCGGGGAGGTCGATCCACAACTCGTCACCCTCGTCTATCTGCCTGCCGACGGTCGGTCCGTCGATGGCGACGCTGACTCGGCTTCCGGCGCGCGCCTCGTCCACGTCCTCGCCCTGTTCTTGGATGCCTTTGATGCTACCGACGCGTTTCGGCTCGTTGGCTTCGAACTTGGCGACGAAGGAGTTGTTCCGCACTGTTCCCGACATGACTTCCACACCGACGACGGCGGGGTCGTTCTGTCGGAAGACGTGGTCTTCGAGGATACGGAAGCGGGCCGGGCGGGTGATGTTGTCGAGGACGGTCTGTTGTTGGGCACGCTCCATCTCGTCCACGTACTCCTCGTACTCCTCGATGAGTTGGTAGATCACGTCGCTGTCGAACATCCGAACGTCCCGCTGGTCGGCCTCGTCGGCGGCTTCGGCGAGCGTGTCCACGTTGAACGCCAGGATCGTCCGGTGTTTCTGCTCGTCGGCGGTCGTCGCAAAGCGAATGTCGCGCGGTGCAACGTCGCCGACTTCCGCACGCATGACGGGGATCTCTTCCTCTTCGAGCGTGCTCACGATGGCCTCGAGGCTTCCGAGGGTATCGGCTTTCACCGTGATCCCTTCCTCTTGGGTTGTGACTTCGACCTCGGCCAATTCGGCTTGCACCTCGGCGATGACGTCGTCGATCTCACGGTCACGGACGACCCTGACCGGTGCCCCGGCCATCGCGTCGTCGAGGTCGGGTGCGGCGATCTTCACCCCTGATGCCGCCGCGATGGAATCGACCTTCTCGAATCTGTCCTCGGTTCGGATTTCGGCGAGCGGTCGCGGCTTCAACAAGGCACGGACGTCCGTCACGATGGGTTCGTTCTTCCCGCCGACGACGATGGTTTCGTCGGCGTGGATAGTACCGTCGTACAAAACCACGTCGATGGTGGTCCCGAACCCTTTCTCTTCTTTGACTTCGAGGACGGTTCCGGCACCCGGTCCGGTCACGTCGATTTCCATGTCCTCGCGCATGTAGCGCTGGGCCAGCCCCATCAACACCGTGAGTACGTCCGGGACGCCTTCGCCCGTTTCCGCACTGACGGGGACGACGCCAATGTTGTTCTGGAAGTTCTGCACGCGCCAGTAGAGGTCGGCCGAAAATCCCGCGTCGCTGAGTTCGCCGATCAGTTCGTAGAGGCTTCCGTCGAGGGTCGAGCGCGCACGGTCGCTTTGGGCCTCGTACGTTTGCTGCACTGGCGCATCGGTTTGGGGGTTCCACCCCGGCGTCGTGTCGATCTTGTTCGCCGCGACGACGAACGGCGTCTGTGACTGTTTGAGGATGTTGATGGCCTCCTCGGTCTGTGGCTGAAAGCCGTCGTTGACGTCCACGACGAGGATGGCGATATCCGCGAGCGCGCCGCCGCGCGACCGAAGGGTCGTGAACGAGTGGTGTCCCGGGGTGTCGATGAACAGTAGCCCCGGCAGGTCGAAGTCGTCCGGGTTGACCAGTTTCCCGGCGACTTTCGACACCACGTCGAGTGGCACGGCCGTCGCGCCGATGTGTTGTGTAATCGCTCCCGCCTCACCCTCAATGACCGTCGAGCCTCGAATCTTGTCGAGCAGGCTGGTCTTGCCGTGGTCGACGTGACCGAGGACTGCGACGATGGGAGTCCTGAGGGATTGAGTTTCCGTTTCGTGTGTATCTGTGTCCGACATACCTACCACCCGGGAGAAGTTCTTATCACAGAACAGCCCCGCACGGCATTTAACTCCATCGCCACGCCTGTGCGGCCTTCGAACTCCATTCATCCGAATTCGTCGGGAGGCAAGTCCTCCCCGTGGAGTTTATGTAGTAGCGCTCGGTAATCACCTCGTATGCCGAGCATACTCGCTGAAAACCTCTCGGGGAAGGCCGTCATGGGTTCTGACGGTACGGAACTGGGAATGCTCTACAACATCACCATGAACCTGAAGACGGGGGGGCTGTCGAGTCTCGTCGTCGAACCCGACGAACAGCTCGACACCGACACCGTGAACCTCGACATGAACGAGGACGGTCATTTCGAACTGCCCGTAAACCGAGTGCAGGCGGTCAAAGATTACATCGTCGTTCAGCGGTAAATGTACATCCTAGATTCCTCAGCGTTTATCAACGAGTACCACACCACCCAACAGACCGCGTCAATTCCGATGGTTCAGGAGGAACTGGAGGGTGAACACGCCTTCCGGTTCGATGCGATGGAGGGTTCGGGAATGCACATTCACATTCCGAGAGACGACGCCGTCGAGAAAGTCCAGCGCGCGGCGGATCACACGGGCGACTTGAACGTGCTCTCGGACACGGACATCCGGCTCATCGCGTCCGCGTTCGAACTCGACGGAACGCTCGTTACCGACGACTACGCGATGCAGAACGTCGCCGACCGACTCGACGTTTCCGTCGAAGTCATCGCACAGGACGGTATCGAGGAACAACGAAACTGGTCGTTCCAGTGTGCAGGCTGTGGTCGGGAGTTCGACGAGAAGAAAGAGCGCTGCCCGATCTGTGGCAGCCCTCTCACGCGGAAAAACCCGAACTGACTCGTTAGCTCGTGAACTGGAGGTACATCGTGGCGAAAGCGATGGCATCGAACGTGCCGTGAACGAGCGCAGACGCGGTGAGGTTCTCCGTTTTGAGATACACCGTCCCGAGTACGAGCGAGAGGAGGAAGATCGTGGCGAGTGTCCCTCCCAGTTGTGCAGGCGTCGACCCCGAACTGTACACGAAGACGTGTGCGAGCGCGAAGATCACGCTCGCGACCACGACGGCACCGTAGCCGGAAAACGTATCGTACAGCGATTTTTGAATGATGTTCCGGTACAACAGCTCCTCACACGGCCCGATGATGAGCCACGAGAGCGGGATGAAAAGGAGGAGTATCTCCGGATTACCGCTGTTCGCCGTCCGTTCGACGCTGTGGCTCGCCTCTTGAACCCCGAACAGCGACAGGAGCGCGGACCCGAGATACATCAGTAGAAATATCGCCACGATCCCCGCGAGGACGTAGCCGAGATCATGCCTACTCGGAACCTCGAAATCGACGTAATCGAGTCCACGTTTGGCGATGACGGCCAGTGCTATCGTCCCGGTTCCGAGTCCGAGCGAAACGATGCTCAGCGCGGATTGTACCATCACGCCGACGCTTGTTCCCCCTGCCAGGGCGACTAGCACGGTCGCCCAGAGGGAGATAGCAAAGAGACCAAGCGCCCCGAGGGCACCGCTTCGGAGCACCGCTTGCACCATCCGAGCGTGTGAGGGGTGGTTCGAGGACTCGCCCGAACTCGTCGCGGTACCGTCTTCCATGTGAAAAACTAGGAGTTGGGTCGTAAATGTGCTCCGACCGCTATGCGTTTCGACGGACGAGACCGATTCCGACGAGCGCGAACAGCGCGATCACGATTCCGAATCCCGGCTGACCGTCGCTCGCCGTCCGTTCGTTCGCCATCGTTTCGGTCACGGAATCCGTGTCGGTGGTGTTGTTTATCGCTCGGTTGGTCGACGTGGTGCTCGACGTGGTCGATGCCATCGTCGCGTCCGTCCGTGTCGTCGCCGTCGTCGAGGTCGTCGTGGCTGTCGTGTTCCTCGTGGTTGTCGAACCGGTGGTCGATTTCCCCGGTCGCTGGAGGACCCCGTCGGCAGTCGCCAGCACGTCGATTTCCGTCGAGTTGTTCCGTGGTAAACCGACGGAGACGCCGAACTCCGTGCCGGGTTCGTATTCGCTGAAGTTGAACGAGGCGTTGAAGCTGCCGTTCGGTTGCACGGTCACCGAATCGGACATGAAGAACTGCTTCGTGGCGTGGACTTGCACTTCGAGATTCGTCCCGGGATCGAGCGTGGTGTTCCCGCGGACCGTCTGATTGGACGCAGCGTCGAGGGAGATCGAATCCCCTTCGTGCCGGATCGAAATGGAACTGTTGTTTGCCGGTGTTTTGTCGTGGTTAAACGGCGTGCTCTCCGCCAAATCGGGGGTGTTCCGTCCGTGGGCCGTCGTCACACCCGTGACGAGCGAGAGAGTGAGAAATGCCACGAGTGCCATACAGAGTGATTTTCGTCTGTTCATGCTGGAAACGCGCCATTCGGGAGACGACGCAGTTGATGTCGAATGAAAATTCGCGGTCCGGTATATGCTTTGTGAACGCG
>NZ_JBAWAC010000078.1:0-1507 GCF_049589095.1 Haladaptatus sp.
CTTGCACGAACCGCCGACGAGAGAGTTTCGATCCGGTCATACGAGGAATGTCCGTAGCTATCTATAATATCACCACAGAAACGCTTAGCTTGTTCGGTTGCGGAGTCAGAAACTGCTCTTGATTCGCTCGAAGAAGCCCTTCTCGACGTTCACTTCTTCGCCGCCTGCCTCCGCGAACTGCTCCAACGCCTCGCGTTGTTCGTCGTTCATCGAGTCCGGCGTGACGACCTGCACCTTCACGAAGAGGTCGCCGTTCCCGCGGCGTCGGAGACGGGGCATCCCCTTGCTCCGCAAGCGGAACGTCTCGCCGCTCTGGGTCCCCTTCGGTACATCCATCTCGACCGACCCCGAGAGCGTCGGAACTTCGATCTTGTCGCCGAAAACGACCTGCGGGAACGACAGCGCCATCCGATAGTACAGGTCGGCACCGTCGCGCTCGAAGTCGGGATGCTCGCGCACCCTGACTTCGATGAGCAGGTCGCCCTTCGGGCCGCCGTTCTCACCCGGTGCGCCCTCGCGTTCCATCTGGAGGGTCTGTCCGTCGGCAATCCCTGCCGGGATGTCCACTTTGAGTTTCGCCTCCCGCTGGACGACGCCGTCGCCGCCACAGTCGTTGCACGTCTCCGAATACTGTTGGCCGTCGCCGTTACAGCGCGGGCAGGTTTGGGACTGCTGGACGCGACCGAACGGCGTCTGTTGTACTTGCGTGACCTGCCCCTGTCCGTTACACTCCGGACAGGTGTTCACGTCCGCGCCCGGTGGATGCCCCTCGCCGTCACAGGCAGAACAACGCTCCGGCCGTCGAACCGATATCTGCTTCGTCACGCCCTCGAACGCCTCTTCGAGGTCGATCTCCATGCCGGTTCGGAGGTTCGCGCCCTGTCGAGGGCGGTTCGGGTTGCGACGGCCGCCACCGCCGCCGCCGAAGAACTCGTTGAAGATGTCGCCCATGCCGCCCATGCCACCGCCGCCGCCGAACGGGTTGCCCTGACCGGCACCGCCGGGTCCGCGACCGCCGTCGAACCCGCCGCGCTTTTCGGCCTGTTCGAACCGGTCGTGACCCATCTGGTCGTAGGCTTGGCGCTTCTCGTCGTCCGAGAGCACCTCTTTCGCCTTTTTCACCTTCTTGAACTTCTCGTCGGCGTCCGGGTCGTCACTCACGTCCGGGTGATACTCGGCGGCTTTCTTGCGATACGCCTTCTTGATCTCGTCCTCGTCGGCGTCCCGACTTACACCGAGTACGTCGTAGAAGTCCTCGCTCATCAGTTATCGTTTGGTAATGTAGGATGGTATTTGAATCGTCCGTCTACCGTTCGTCACGCGTTCGCCGCGAGCGGCGAACGCGTTTCCGACGAGTTAGTTCCCGTCGGCACCGGATGACGCGTTAGTTCTCGTCGTCGGAATCGTCGTCAACGTCGCCAGACTACGTCTGGCTGGCAGACGATTCTGACTATTCGTCGTCCGAATCGTCCACGTCCTCGAAGTCGGCATCGACGTACTCGTCGTC
>NZ_JBAWAC010000079.1:0-3191 GCF_049589095.1 Haladaptatus sp.
ACGAAAATCAGCGTGATAACGGCACCGAACACGAAAATCGTCGGTTCTATTTCGTCGTGGAACTCCGAGACGGCCCCCTGCCCGTCGGATTGGCTCATCTCACCCCACCTCCGTTTCGTACGTACGGCGACGGCAGTTCGGGTCGTTCAACCCGTGTCTTCAGCGGCCGATTCATCGGTCTGCACACGTTCCGGTTGCACGATTTGTATCTCATGAGTAGTGTATGGTGGCATTGGCCGTGGTGCGCTATGACACACTTTTTAGTCATCGTGGATGACACCCATAAATATTACGGATATTGCTACTAGCGGTTACAAAATACGTTTACAAAATCTCACGGAGAACGTTAACTGTGTACGACAGTAACAGAACATATCATTGGTATGGTGTAACACGTCAGAGTGAAAAATAATGATGAAAAAACCTTCTGATGAGTAATCAATTCGACCCGAATCGCCCCGTAGTCCGGTTCGATTCCCGTGATTCGATCGAACGTCGGGGGCGCGGTCCGTAACCCTTAATCATGGTCGTACACAAAATTCGTTTATGACCGATGGTTCGGACGAACAGGAGTCACGGGACGGACTCGCGTACTCTGCGGACCGGGACCGTGGCATCCTCACGCCGAGCGACAGGGAGTTCCTAATCGGACGGAAGTCCGACTACACGGAACACTCGAAGAAGCAGAAGCGGAACCGGATCCGCCGCCGCCTTCGCAACGCGATCCTCGATTTCACCATCATCTTCGAACATCTCGAAGAACGGGACCGTGAAACGGTGTTCAATCCCGACGACGACGCCCGGGACGCCTACACGCAGGGCATCACCGACATGCTGGCGTTCCTCCACCTCGGGACGATGGGCTACTACACGCCGTTCAAGGACATGCTCGCACAGGGCGTCAATGAGGCCGAGCAGGAACTGGCCGGGTCGGATTATCGCATGGTGACGGTGGACTTCAACGTCGAACCGGTGGGACAGATCGACGTGGACGAGGTCATCGATAAACTCGAATTCGGCGACTTCGAGGAGATAACCGACGAGGAACTCCGAGCGTTCATCCGCCTCCTCACCGAATCCGAGGAGTTCTCGGCCACGTCCATGCGCTCGGAGATGAAAGAACAGATGAGCGCGTTCATCGAGAAGGTCAACGCCGCGACGGAACAGCGCGACCAGCGCGTCGAAGAACTGAACGACTGATTTTACTCGGTTATCCGAGATACGCGACGGCGTCCATCTCCACCTCGACGTCACCCGGAAGCCGTGCGACTTCGACGCAGACCCGCGCGGGTGGCGTGTCGGCGAACCGTGCGCCGTACGCCTCGTTGACCGCGTCGTAGTCGTCGAGGTCCGTCAGGTAGACGGTCACCTTGACCACGTCGGAGAGGCCGTCGCCGCCCGCTTCCTCGACGACAGCGGCGATGTTGTCCAGCACTCGGTCCGTCTGGGTTCCCACGTCGCCCTCGACGTCGTCACCGGTTTCCGGATCGACGGGGCCGTAGCCGGAGACGTACAGCGTCTCCCCGGCGCGAACGCCCTGCGAGTACGGGTTGTCGTTGCGCGGTGCATCCTCCGTTACGATTCGATCGGTGTGACTCATTGGTAGGGTTCGAAAACGTGTGTATTTTGGTCCGAAAACGGGTCCCGGCGATTCAGGCGACCTGTTGTTGTTCCTCGCTCGCGTGCTGGACCGCTTGGACGATGACGTCCATCGCGGTTTCGGCCAGTCCCTCGGTGAGGACGAGCGGCGGGAGGAGGCGGAGCACGTTTCCGTGCCGTCCGGCCTTCCAGACGAGAACGCCGTGTTCGTAGCAGTAATCCTGAATCGCGTCCACGATGTCGCTGTCCGGGTTTCCGTCCGCGTCCACGAACTCCGTACCGACGAACAGCCCTTTGCCACGGACCTCGCCGATGACGTCGGTCTCCGTCGCCGCGTCCTGCAGTCGGCCGCGGATGTACTCGCCGAGGTCGCGTCCGTGCGCCAGCAGGTCGTGGTCCTGGATGTATTCGATGGCACGCGTCCCGGCGCGCATGGCTACGACGTGCCCGCGGTACGTGCCCGCGTGGTCGCCCGGCCCCCACGTATCGAGGTCCTCGTGATAGATGGTTGCCGAGAGCGGGAAGCCGACTCCGCCGAGCGCTTTGGCCGTCGTCATCGCGTCCGGCGTGACGTCGTACCACTCGTTGGCCCACCACTGGCCGGTGCGGCCGAGACCACACTGAATCTCGTCGAAGACAAGCACGACGTCGTTGTCGTCCGCAATCTCGCGCAGACCGCGGAGGAATCCCTCGGGTGGCGTGATGACGCCGCCTTCGCCTTGGATCGGTTCCACGAAGATTCCCGCCGGATTCGCCAACCCGCCGTACGGGTCTTCGAGGATCGCTCGAACCTCTTCGAGCGCGTGGTCCACCGCTTCCTGCGGCGTCTTGTCCTGTCCGAACGGGTGCGGATACGGCGCGTGGACGACGTCCGAGAGGAGCGGCGTGTAATCGCCTTTGAATCCCTTGTTTCCGGTGAGGCTCATCGCGCCGCTGGTCGCGCCGTGGTACGCCCCGCGGAAGGCGATGAGGCCATCGCCGCCCGTGTTGTGTTTGGCGAGTTTTATCGCGGCCTCGATGGCGTCGCTGCCGGTCGGTCCGCCGAAGACCACCTTGCTGTTACCCTGAAGTCCCGCCGGGGCGATTTCGTCGAGTTTCTCGATGAGTTCGAGGCGGGCCTCGCTCGGGAAATCGACGGTGTGAACGAGTTTGTCCGTCTGTTCGTGGACCGCTTCGAGCACGTACGGGTTCGAATGCCCGACGTTCAACACGCCGATACCGGCGAACATGTCGATGAACGTGTTGCCGTCCGCGTCCCGAACCGTCGCGCCCTTGCCCGATTCCAACGCGATGGGAATGTCGTCCGGGTACGAAACCGCGCTACTGTCGATTTCGCGCTGTTTGTCCAGCAGTTCTCGGGTGTTCGGACCCGGAACGGTTCCGACGTCCGGTGCGTCCTCGAAATGAAGTTCGTCTATCGGTGGACTCGACGTCATACGCGATACCATGCGAAACAGTTATAAATAATTTGTCCACGATTACCATAGAAGCCATAAACAGAAATTGAAATTCTTGCCGGGGTTCTCCGGCCGGAACGGACCGTCCGCGCCGGTTATTCGACCCAAATCGTCTTCCGGTTGACGAACTCCTGA
>NZ_JBAWAC010000080.1:0-7067 GCF_049589095.1 Haladaptatus sp.
TCGTTTCGCCCGTCAACCCGCAGTACAAGGCCCGAGAGCTCTCCTACCAACTCGAAGACACGGACGCTTCGGTAGCGGTGACACACCCGGTCCTGCGCGAGGAACTCATCGACGCCTGTGCCGAAACTGGCCGCGATCCGACCATCGTCACTGTCGGGAGCGACGACGATGAAACCGAAGCCGTTCCGTTCGGCGACGTGATCGGCGAACCACTCCTGATCGACCGCAGTCGGGACGAAGTGGCGATGCAGCCGTACACCTCCGGAACCACTGGGCGACCGAAGGGTGTCCATATCACCCACCGCAACCTCCGCGCACAGGCGTTTTCCGGCTTCACGTTCACCGAAAATCTCCCCGACGAACAGCGTGCGTTGGCCGTTCTCCCACTGTATCACATCACCGGTTTCGTCCATTCGACGTGGCAAACGCTGTTGCGCGGCGGGACCGTCCACCTTCGAAATCCGGGAGAGTGGAACGCTGAGGACGCGATGGCAACCATCGAGGCGTTCGAAATCACGAGTTTTGTCGGCGTCTCGGCGATGTTCGTGGACATGGTCAACGACGAAGCATTCGGCGACTACGACCTGTCGAGCCTCAACACGGTGAACGAGGGTGGGGCGAAGATGCCCGTCGCTGTCCAAAAGCGATTCGAGGACACCGCCGGTGTGGAACTGGCCGAGGGGTACGGGCTGACCGAAACGACGGCGGCGACCCACACGAGCGTCGGGTCGACGTTCGGCCCGAAACCCGGCACCATCGGCCAGCCACTGCGAATCACCGACTGCAAAATCGTCGGACCCGACGGTGAGGAACTCCCGACCGGGGAGGAAGGCGAACTGCTTGTCCGCGGGCCACAGGTGATGGCGGGATACCACGACCGACCGGACGCAACGAGCGAAACGTTCACCGACGACGGCTACCTGCGGACGGGCGACATCGCCCGCCGGGATGCGGAGAACTACTACGAAATCAGGGACCGAAAGAAGCACATGATAAACACGGCGGGCTACAACGTCTATCCCAGCGAAGTCGAGGAGTTGCTGTTCGAGCATCCGGCCGTGGCCGACGCCGCCGTCGTCGGGATTCCCGACGAACGGCGCAACGAGACCGTCAAAGCCTTCGTCGTTTCCACGCCGGATACAACGGTTACAGCGGACGAAATTCGGGACTTCTGTCTGTCGAATCTCGCGGAGTACAAACATCCCCGCGAAGTCGAGTTCGTGGACGAACTGCCGCGCACGGCGAGCGGCAAGGTACAGAAGTTCAAACTCGTGGAGTCGGACGAGTAGCGACGTCGAACCGGACAATCTCGTCGAACATCGTATGTCTGAAACCCCTGACAGTTGCGAATCGTTAACACCGTCGCCGGATTACCATATCTATGGTAAATGCTACCATAATACCCATCCACCGTGGACACATCCGCACCGACATCAATCACATCGTCGAAGGCTATCAGCTCGGTTCCGCGGCCGAACCGAACCCAGATGCACCGATGGACGAAGGCGTCGTGTACAATCTCGTCATCGACCATCCTGAAGCCACCATTCTCTGGGATGCAGGGTCGCATCCGGACGCCGGGAAGGGCCACTGGCCAGAACCTCTGTACGCCGCGTTCGAACACTATGACGCCGACGAACACCCGCTTCCGGACGCGCTCGATGCTGCTGGCTACGACTTCGCGGATATCGATGCGGTCGTGATGAGCCACCTACATCTCGACCACGCGGGTGGACTGCACCACTTCGACGGAACAGACATCCCCATCTACGTCCACGAGGAGGAACTGAAGTTCGCCTACTATAGCGCGAAGACGACGGAAGGGAGCGACGCGTACGTCCTCGGCGACTTCGACCACGACCTCAACTGGCGAATCGTTCACCGATCCGTCGAAACGCACTACGAGGGCATCGAGTTCGTCCACCTCCCCGGCCATACGCCGGGCCTACTGGGGCTTCAACTCGACCTCGACAGCGGGACAGTCATCGTCGCGGGTGACGAGGCGTACATCCGAGAGAACTACGACGAGGGGCTACCGCTCGGTGCGGGACTGCTCTGGAGTCATCGCCACTGGTATGAGAGCCTTCGAGAACTCAAGGAACGCGAGCGCCGCCACAACGCGACGGTGCTCTGCGGTCACGACGAAAGCGACCTCGAACGCCTCGAATCGGGGTTGTAAAAGCGCCGCGTCTTAGCGACCCTCGAACTCGGGCGTCCGACCCTCCAAGAACGCCGAAACACCTTCCTCGTGATCCCGCGTCTCGAACACGATGCCCTGTGCCGTCGCCTCGTCCACCATCGCGCGGTCGAGCGATTTGTCCGTTCCCTCCCGGAGCAGGCGTTTCGCGTGGCGGAACGCGACGGTCGGCCCGCTCGCGATTCGACCGGCCAACTCCGCGACGTGCTCGTCGAACTCCTCGTCGGGGTAGACGTGGTTGAACAGACCGAGTTCGTCGGCGCGGTCGGCGTCGAGTACTTCGCCCGTGTAGACGAGTTCCTTGGCGACGTTCTCGCCCACGATTCGCGGGAGCAGGTACGACGTTCCGGCGTCGATGCTGAGACCCACTTGGCGGAACAGAAACCCGATGCTCGCCGAGGTGCTCGCCAGTTGGATGTCACAGGCGATGGCGAGGTTCGCACCCGCGCCGACCGCCGGGCCGTCGATCTTGGCGACCGTCGGGTACGGACAGGTGACGACGCGGGCCATCGTCTCGCTCGTCGTCCGTTCGAGCGTGGCGACGGCGTCGTCGAGCGAACCGTCGCCTTCGAGTTGGGCCTGCATCGCCTTGATGTCGCCACCCGCCGAGAACGCACTGCCCTTTCCCTCCAGAATCACACAGCGAACGTCGTCACGTTCTTCGAGCGCGGTGAACCGGTCCCGGAGGGCGTCGGATATCTCCCGCGTGAGCGCGTTTCGTTCGTCGGGGCGGTTCAGCGTGAGCGTCGCGACGCCGTTATCGACGGTTATCGGGACCGGATCGGTCATCGTGAACACCCGACGTGATTCGAATGCATACGACCACCAACTTCGTACTGTGGAATAAAACTTCGGAGAGGTACTGAACGATGGTGTATTTATTTCCGTATTCCCCTTCCAACGATTGATTATTGGCAAAGACTTACAACGGATGGTCACCGATTCCAAAGACGATGAGACGCGTTTCTCGTGGGAAGCGACGAGGGCGACGGTGGTGGAAACGGCGGTGGGCGGGAGGATCGCCATGACCGAGCGGGACCCCTTTCAGTCGTTCGTCGACGACCACGGCTATCTCTCGTGGCTCGATCTCCGCGTCGAAACGGTCGGAGAGGGTCACCTCGAAATGCGGGTGCCGTTCGACGAAAAACTCCTCAACCCGGTGGCCGACGACGACGTCGTCCACGGCGGCATCGCGGCGACGCTCGTGGACACCGCGAGCGGTTTCGCGCTTCGGACGACGTTGGACGACCCCGAGAGCACACGCCTCGTGACGACGGATCTCAACGTCTCGTACATCCGTCCGGCGGGCGACGACCTCCTCGCGGAAGCGAGGGTCGTCCGCTCCGGGGATTCGATGGGCGTCGTCCGCGTGACCGTCTGGACGCTCGGACCCGACGGGGAACGAACGGAAACGGCCGTCGGACGAACTTCGTACCGGATTTTTCGGAAATAGTCAGCGAGTCTTCGACCGCAGTCGCTCGATGATGCTGTCGGTCTTGTCCATCTTCTCGATGTCGGTGATCTCGTCGCCGACGGCGATCTCCCCGCCTTCGACCACGTCCGCACAGACGCCACCTCGTCCGGCCTTGAGCGCGCGGGCGACGCCGTCCTGCTCGTTCAGTTGCTCGACGTGCGCACAGGGCGGCCGCGGCCGCGTTCCCTCCAACACCGTGTCGCCGATCCGGAATCGGTGCTTGAGCAGGTCGTGGACGTCGATCCCCTCCGTGACGACGTTGCGTCGGTGTTCCCCGGCGGTCAGATCGAGACCGAACTCTCGGTTGATTTCGTCTATCGCTTCCGACGCGATCAGCGTCACCTGACAGACGTCGTACGGCGAGTAGTAGCCGGTGCCGTTGAAATAACGGTCATTCAGGAGCCCCCTGTCGGCGACCGCCTGCACGTCGGAAACCGACCGCATCGGCTCTGAGCCGTTCTCGGTGACGAAGAGCGCGGTGATGTGAGCCATACGCGTCCTTGGTCATGGACGGGGATAATGACGACGGGCGTGACGGTCGATATCGGTTCAGGCACCGTATACCGACGACGCAAGCACCGACTGACGGGACGACAGACACCGAATAACAATGATCGAACCGGCCATTGGTCGGTATGCAGGTCGCACTGAATCAGGTCTCACGTGCCACAACGTTCGGCCGTTGGTTCGGCCGATGTGTCCGTCTGTCAGTAGTCATCCGTCGTACGCTCGCACGGTCGGCGTTACGCCGACCCTCGCGTTTTCGATGGAATCCCGGAGAACGGGTTGCTCGCTGGTAAGAGCACCATCGTTGGACGAAGGCTCTCGTCCGACCGATGGCGGCTATCATCGATAGCCCCGGTGGTTCGAATCCACCCCCGTTCGTTCCCCTTTTCGAGATATCGAATTCGGAAGTGACGTCGCCAGCGATCAGGGACGCTGGCGATAGATGAGGTTGCGCTGGATCCCGTTCGCTCCCTCGTAGATCACGGGAATCCGGACGTCACGATAGATCCGCGCGATCTTGCGGTCGGTAAGGACCGAGCGACCGCCGTGCAGTTGCATTCCCGTTTCGGCGCACTCGACGGCCGCTTCCGTCGAAGTCGTCTTGGCGAGCGCCGCCCAGTAACCTGGGTTCTCGCCGTTTTGGACCTTTTCCGCGGCGCGCCAGTTGAGCGCTCGTGCCCGCTCGAATTCGATGAGCATGTCCGCGAGGTCGTGCTGGACGGCCTGAAAGTCGTTCACGCTTCGTCCGAACGCGTTTCGGTCGTGGACGAACTCCCACGTCTCCTCGATGGCCGCCGCCGCCAAGCCCAGCGCGTGACCCCCGACGATGACACGTCCGTGGTTGAAGAACTCGGCGAGCATGTAGAATCCCGTCCCTTCGGGGCCGACGAGGTTTTCCTCGGAAATCCGGCAGTCGTCGAACACGATGTGGCCCTGTTTCGACGCCCGGAAACCCATCTTCTCGGGGATGTGCTCGGCGTCGTACCCGTCGGTGTCCGTCGGCACGATGAACATCGAGTAGTTCGAGTAGCGGTCGTCCGACTCGCCGGTTTTCGCGTAAACGGTCACCCAGTCGGCTTCGACGGCGTTGCCGATCCAGTACTTCTCGCCGTCGAGTACCCATTCGTCGCCGTCCCGAGAAGCGCTCGTCGTCATCCCCGCCAAGTCGCTTCCCGTCTGCGGTTCGGAAACGGCGAGCCCCGTTATCGCCTCGCATTCGGCCACGGGGCGGAGGAACTCCTCTTTCTGTTCCTCGCTTCCGTAGGATTCGACGATCTCCCCGCCGAAACTCGCCAGTTGGAGCGTGAGCGCGATTCCGGCGTCCGCCCGGTAGAACTCCTCGGCGATGGCGAGCATCTGTCGAATGTTCAACCCTCGCCCACCGACTTCGGGGCCGAGGTCTTGGGCGACCAGTCTCGCCTCCTGTCCGGCTTCGAGGATGTCGAACGGGTAGTCGCCGCTCCGGAAGTACTCCTCGGCGCTGGGTTCGATGTACTCTTCGGCGAACGCTCGGGCGTCCGCTTTCACCTCGCGGGCGTCCTCGGGGATGATGGAATCGTCCAACAGTTCCATGGGTCACCATCGGCTTCGAGTGCCAAAGGTATCGTTGCCGAGACCCTTTTCTGGCAGAGCCAGTCCCGGTCTCACCCGTTCGGACGAGACCACAGTCCGTGAGACGCTTACCGAAGTCGATGTCCCGCTCGTCGCGACGGACGTCATCGATCGGATTCCGAACACCATCCGCTGAGCGTTTCGGAACGAAAAAAGGCCAGCTCGTCGGCCGATTCCGGGTCGGAGTTACCGACTACCGGCGGACGGCGATGGATCGTTCCCGCCGTTCAGAATGCGGTCGACCAGGTCGCCGAGGTCGGGTGCGCTTCGACCGTCCGATTCTTCCGACGGGAATTCTGTATCGGATACCATCGATCGTACCTCCGGTTGACGTTCGTTCGTCCGGAAAGTTAACAGTTTGTCCTGCGAGGAACCCGCCTCCGTCGCCGACCGGATGGATGACCAGATGGCCAGATGGAGGGGATGGATGGGATAGAAGGCGGTTGGCCGCGCCAGCGACGTCAGTCCCCCTCGTCACCGTCGGCGGGGCGGGCGGAAGTACCACCGCCGGTTCCGCCGCCACCGCCGGACCCGCCCCCGAGCAGCGCGTCGTCGTCCTCCCGGATCGAGGCACCCTCCTGAACGAGCACGCGTCCTTGGAAGCTGCTGAACTCCTTTATCATGCCGTACACACCGATGAGTCCGACGATGGCGACAGGTCCGCCGGTGATGATGGCGGCCTGCTGGAGCGCGCTGGTTCCGCCGATAACGATGAGGACGGCGGCGACGAGTCCCTGAAGGACGCCCCAGATGAGGCGGTTGAGTTCCGAGGGGTGTTCCTCTCCGCCGGTGGTCAGCATCGCGATGCCGAGCGTCGAGGAGTCGGCAGACGTGACGAAGAACGTGATGACCAGCAGGAAGAACAGACCGGATAACAGGGCACCCGCCGGGAGCGCCCCGAACAACGGATATCCGGCGACTGCTTCGTTGTTGCCGTAGTTCGCGAGGACACCGAGGATGTTTGCTCGACCGAGTTGCTGCACCCGCATCGACATCCCGCCGATGACGAGGAACCACGGGACGGTCGCCAGCGTCGTCGCCACGACGCCGACGAACGTCACTTCGCGGATGGTTCGTCCGTACGAAATCCGCGCGAGGAAGATTCCGGAGAAGGGTGCCCACGAGAACCACCACGCCCAGTAGAAGATGGTCCAAGCCCCAACGAACGATGAACCGGTCGCCGCGCCGGTGAACAGACTCATCTTGATGAACTGGTTGAGATACCGGCCGACGGACTGCGTTCCCAGATTGAGCACGAACGAGGCCATCCCGTTGTAG
>NZ_JBAWAC010000081.1:0-2235 GCF_049589095.1 Haladaptatus sp.
AAACAAAGGAGGGTCGAAGGACTTCAAGAAGAAGGCGAAGAAAATCGGGTTTGCCGATAACTGGCAGAAGCGTCGTATGGCGTCGCTCGACGAGTGGAATATCGAGGACCGCAAAGCGGTCCCCTCCGAAAAAAAGCTCACCAACAAGCAGGCGTGGAAGGATTCGAAATCGCTCAAAACCTCACCGTACAAGCTCCCGGATGGGTGGAAGGACGTCGTCGGCGACGTCGGCGAACTCCAAATCCTCAATTTCGGGTCGCTGAAGTACGATCCGGCGACAGTAGCGACCTACGCCCTGTTCGAGGATCGTTCGGGAATCACGCTCAACCCGCTCGAAATCGTGGTCGACCAAGCCATTCCGAAGGAAACGGCGTTCCTACGGGCAGGTAAGGGGAAACCTGAAATGTTCGACGTGGTCATCACCGACTCGCTCTCGTCGTTCGTCTCCGGAAACAACCTCGAATCGCTCGACGCGCTGATGCCGAAGGACGAGATGTGGCAACCGTATCAGCCGATGATGAAGAGTTCGCTCAAGTATAAGAACCACCTCTACGCGGGTCCGACGTACTTGGAGGCCAGTCTCATCCACGTCCGCCCGGACCTCCTGAAGAAACAGGGCGTCCCCGAGAAGTCGCAGAAAGCCATCCTGAACGGAACGTGGACGTGGGACGACCTGGAGGCCGCGATGAAGGCGTTCAAGGGTACCGGGACGTACGCGTGGGCCTACCGGGGATCTTCCCGTGTCTACACCATGCGGGACTTCATGAAGATGTTCTACCAAGCGGGCGGTCAATTCATGGATGACAGCGGGAAAGTAACGGTGAACAGCAAACCGGCCCAAGTCGCGCTCGAGAAGATGGTCGAGTGGCACGACAAGGGTTGGGTGCCGGACGAAGTGGTCAATTACGGACAGGGCGACTTGGCCGACGGCTTCCTCTCCGGTCAGTTCGCGATGGTTCCCGTGTACGGGGACCTCGTTCCGAAGGCGATGGAGAAGTTCAGTAAGGACCAGTACACGCCGACGCTCAGCCCGAAAGGCGGCAAAGACGCCCCCAATCCGACTCGTGCGGGTATCGCGTCCCCGACCGGTCTCGGCATCAACGTGAACGCGCCGACGAAGAAGAAACTCGCCGCGATGCTCTACCTCGATACCCGACTCAGCATTTCGAGTCAGTGGTGGGAGTTCGTTGTGGAGGGCAACCAATCCTACTCGAAGGACGTCTACACGGACGCCGCGAAGACGAACTCCGCGAACTACGCGAAGATACGCGGCGAGCAGATGAAGCTAAACAAAGCGGAGGTCTTCCCGCAGGAACGACCCATCAAGCAACACGTGAGCCAGGAGTGCCAGAAGGCCATCGCGGGCGACGTGTCCCCGAAGAAAGCGCTCGATAATGCACAGGACTACGTCGATAAAGTCCTGGGGCAGTAATCGTCCCATGTCCTACGAAACTGATTCCACGTTCGGTGAACCCGACACAACGTACGAGGAGGTGAAGTATCGCCTCTCGCAATTCATCAACGATCACATCCTCCTTGTCCTGCTCGGACCGGCGTTGTTGGTCATCACGGCGATCTTCATCTATCCGGTACTCCAACTGTTCAGGCAGTCGTTCTACCTGACCCTACCGGGAGTCCCGAGTCGATTTATCGGCCTCCAGAACTACACCGACATGCTCGGAAGAGACGAGTTCTGGACTTACTTTCGGCACACGTTGGTCTACTCGTTCGGGTCGCTCGCACTGAGCCTCGGGGGAGGGCTCTGTGTCGCACTGGCCATCAATCACGTCACCAACCAACGACTCCGAAACACATACTCGACGGTGCTGATGTTCGCGTGGGCCATCCCCATCGCCGTCGTCGCTCTCATCTGGAAATGGATATTCACCGGCAACAAACTGGGCCTGATAAACATGGTCCTCATGGACCTCGGCATTCTCGACCACCCGTACGCTTGGTTGGCCCAGCATAACCTCACGATGGCGATCGTGACGTTCACGGATGCGTGGGCTCGACTGCCGTTCGCGATGATCGTGCTGCTGGCCGGATTGCAGTCCATCCCGAGCCACATGTACGACGCGTCGAAGGTGGACGGCGCGACGACGTTCCAGACGTTTCGCGCCATCACGCTTCCGTATCTACGACCGTACATCGCCATCGTTGCACTGATGAACTGGATGTTCGCGTTCCGCGCGTTCGCCATCATCTTCCCGTTGTCACGGGGCGGTCCCGGGA
>NZ_JBAWAC010000082.1:0-3757 GCF_049589095.1 Haladaptatus sp.
TCTCATCACGCCGCACACCGGCGGCCACACGCCGCGCCACTGGGAACGCCTCGCCGACATCGTCGCGGAGAATATGAAACGTCTCGAAACCGGGGAAACGCTCGAAAACGGGGTTCTCGCACCGGGGCAGAACCCGGACTGAGTGCTTATTTATGCCGTGAATAGCCGACGCGGGAAGTCGGCGAGCACTTCGGCACCGTTCGCCGTGACGCGGAACGTCTCGCTCAACTCGACGTCGAAGTCGTCGAACCAGAGGCCAGGGATCATGTGGAAGGTCATGTCTTTTTCCAATATCGTCTCGTCGCCCGGCCGCATGCTGGCGGTGTGTTCGCCCCAATCCGGCGGGTAGCCGAGGCCCATCGCGTAGGCGATGCGGTCCTCCTTTTCGAGGCCGTACTGCGCGATGGTGTCCCGCCAGACCTTCTCGACAGATTCGCAGGTGACGCCGGGTTCGACGGCGTCGATTGCGGCTTCCAGTCCCTCTACCACTACGTCCGCCCGCCGTTGCATCTCGTCCGGCGGGTCGCCGACGAACGTCGTCCGGGCCAGCGGCGAGTGATAGCGGTGCCGACAACCCGAGAGTTCGATGATCACGGGGTCGCCGTCCTCGAACTCGCGGTCGGTCCACGTGAGGTGGGGCGTCCCGGTGTGGTCGCCCGAAGGCATCAGCGGGACGATGGACGGGTAGTCGCCGCCGAACTCCTCGGTACCGCGGATGAGCCCGTCGTAGATTTCCGCCGCGGCCTCGTACTCGGGGACCCCTTCCTCGATTGCGTCGAGTCCGGCGAGCATCGCGTTTTCGGAGATGCGCGCCGCCTCCCGCATGTAGTCGAGTTCCTGTTCGCTCTTTTTGATTCGAATCCAGTTGACGAGCAGCGTTGCGTCCTCGAAGGTGGCGTCGGGGAGGTTCTTCTGGAGGCGGGTGTAGGATTTCGCGGTGAAGTAGTAGGCGTCCATCTCCAACCCGATGCGACCGTCCTCGGCGTCGAGGTCCTCTACGACCTCCCCCAAGTGATCCATCGGATGGAGGTCGTACGGGGAGTGAACGTAGTCGTCGCTGTACGGGAGAATGCTCTCCTCGTCGAGCCAGGTGGTCGCACGCGCGCCGTTGGCGTCCATACCGCGGCCCACCCACACAGGTTCGTCGCGTTCCAGCGTGACCACGACGGCCTGATGGACGTAGAACGACCAACCGTCGTATCCCGACAGATAGTTCATGTTCGCGGGGTCGGCTACGACGAGCGCGTCGAGTTCCTCCTCACGCATCCGCTCTTTCGTTCGTTCCAAACGCGTTTCGTACTCGGTATCGTCGAAGATTGTTCGTGGCATGCTAGCGGCACTCACCAGAACGTTCGTGGAATAGCTGTTTAACTTTTTTGTGTACGCAGAAAACGAATGTTGTGTACAACCGTGCACGTCGCCGACGACTGCGAGCGCCGCGTCCGGTGACGTCATCGTCAACGATCACGACCGCCGATCAGGGACGATTCGTTCTACTCCGCTTCCAGATACTCCCGTATCTCCGCGTCGTCCAACGCGTCCAGAACGCGTTCGGTGCCGTACGTCTCGACGAGGCGACTCACCCCACGTCGGGAGCGTTCCTCGACGGCGTCGTCGGGGACGCGCGTCTCGAACGCGCTGTCGATGTACCGTTCGCGCAGTTCCTCGAACCGCTCCTCGTCGATATCTGGATCGTCCTCGACTTCGTCCTCGTACCATTCGCGCCAGCGGTCGCGGTCGCCCCAGTCGCCCGAGAACTCCGAATCCCGGCGAAGCCAGTCGTAGTGGGGTGCGACGCCGCCGGAGAACCCTTCCTCGTTTCGGAGGTCCTCCAGCAGACATCGAGCGACGTGTGCGCCGTGACCGGCAGCGATGATGGTTTGAACGCTCCGCTGTCCGGCGGGTGCGGCGACGTAGAGGCCGTCGATGGGCGTCCGGCCGTCGGCATCGGCGTACTCAGGGTCGAAGTGTTCGTGTTCTTCGCCGTCGTGCTCGTGGCGTTCGAACATCTCGTCGCCGCTGAGCGGCCGGAGGTACTCGCCGTCGTACCACGCGGCCGCGATGACGCGGTCCGCCGTGACGTTGCGACCCTCTTGCGTTTCCACGACGAACGCCGACCCGTCTTCACCGCGGGTGATGGATTCGACCATATCGGGAACCAGTTCACACCCCGCTTCCTCGACGTGGGCGTGCATCAACTCGTAGAACGTGTCGATATCGACACCGGCGGGGAACCCGAGGTAGTTCTCCAAGTACGCGCATCGTCGAAGTGCCGCGTTCCCCCGGTCGAAGACGACGGTATCGAGGCCGTATCGTGCGGCGAACACACCCGCCGAACTGCCGCCGGGACCGCCGCCGACGATGACCACGTCGTAGTCGGTCATCGAACTCGCCCCGCGGTGCCGTCCGTCCCATCGTCCGACCGCGGGATTTCACACGTATCCCGGTCCGGCGATTGCTTCGTAGTGGCCGAGCGATCTCCGAGTTCCGTCGGATATCCTACCATGTTTTTAGGCCCGCCTAAAATTTTATAGAGGTTTCGGTCGGACCGTCGGCCGATCGACCCGATATCGGTGTCCTGATCGGTCGGCGATCGTTGTCTTCCGATACCTTCCGCTCGAACGGCAGTCTCTGCCGTAACCAACGCCGTTTTGTCATCGTCACGACGACGGGACAACATACGATGGTACATGCCAGCGTCGTCGGTTGTGGGAACATGGGCGGTTCACTCGTGAGAGGCTTGTCGAGAAGCGGAAATCACGCCGTCACTGCCTGTGACGTGGACCCGGATGCACTGGAAGCGGTGTCGGAGTACTGTGAGAAAACGACGACGGACCTCGCGGAGGCGACCGAATCGAACGTCGTGTTCGTCGCCCTGAAACCGGATCTCGTGGGCGACATCGTCGCCGAACTCGACCTCTCGTCCGAACAGACGCTGGTCTCCATCGCGGCGGGCGTCCCGACGACCGCGCTCGAACCGTTGACGGACGCGACGGTGGTCCGACTCATGCCGAACCTCGCGGCCGAGTCGGGCACTATGGCAGCGGCCATCGCCGGGGACGAAATCCCCGAAACCGTCCACGAACTCCTTGACGACGTCGGCGTGGTCGTCGAAATCGACGAATCGGCGATGGACGTCGCGACTGCCGTCAACGGCAGCGGCCCGGCGTTCGTCTTTTACTTCATCGACGCCATGGCACAGGCGGGAGTGAACGGCGGCCTCAGTCGGCAGGACGCGAGAACGCTCGCCGCACAGACGTTCAAAGGAGCGGCGGAGACGGTGCTCCAGTCCGACGAGAGCGTTCCCGATCTGATAGACGCCGTCTGCTCACCGAAGGGAACGACGATAGAAGGGATGGAAGTACTCCGCGACAGTTCGGTCGAGGGGACCGTGACCGAGTCGGTCGCCGCCGCCGAAAACCGATCCAAGGAGCTGATGGTCGATTATGACGATGAGTGATACCGTCGAACGAAATTCGCTCGAACGGGCACGGCAACGGGCGGCGACGGCCGACCGCGTCGTCGTCAAAGCCGGGACGAACTCGTTGACGGACGACACGTCGAACCTCGACGACGACAAACTCGACAAACTCGTCGACGACGCCGTCGCCCTGCTCGAAAACGGGAGTGAGGTGCTGTTCGTCTCCTCCGGTGCGGTCGGCGCGGGGAAGGGTCGGGTCGGCTACCCCGACGACACCGTCGAGGAGTCGCAAGCGCTCTCGACCGTGGGCCAGTCCCACCTCATGCGACGCTACAC
>NZ_JBAWAC010000083.1:0-1857 GCF_049589095.1 Haladaptatus sp.
GTCCGTTGCATTCCCACGTAGCGGGAAAACAACAATGGTCCCTCGGCACATCTATGGGATGGATGAGCAATAACGACAGAAAACAAGTCAGAGATATGATGTCGACGCCGCTGATGACGGTGTCGAAGAATGCGACGATCACCGAGGCCGCGAAGGTGATGCGCGACAACGAAATCAGCGCGCTCGTGGTGACGACCTCCCCCCGAGCGATCATCAGCAGTTCCGACGTGCTCGAAGTCGCCGCTGACGGTCTGGATCCCACGCAAGTAACGGTCGCGGACGTGATGACGACGGACGTCGAGACGGTCACGCCCGACCTCTACATGGAAGAAGTCGCCGCGATGATGACCACGTACGGCATCAAGCACCTCCCCGTCGTCGATGACGAGTACGTGGGGATGGTCTCGTCCACCGACGTGACTACCCTTCTCTCCTGAACGTCGTCCACACCGAAACTCGATTTCGGGGTCGGTGGAAGACGAAATCGCTTTAGTTCGCCGCTGCCACCGAAAACTGTGACCCGCGTCCTGCTCGTCGGTTCGGAGGAAGTCGAATTGCGCGCCGAACTGTTCTCCAGGGAGACGGCGCGCGACGCGCTCGGGACCTACCAACTCCGCGAACCGTATCGCAACTGCCTCGAACTGGAGACCATCAGCGTCGGCTCGGCGACGTCGCTGTTGAACGACCTGAACTGGTACCTGGTTCGGTTCGTCGACGAGGCGCTCGTGCTCGACCCGAGCGTGAGCGACGAGGAGTGGCTCTCCCGAAAGCTCGCCGCTCGGGTGCGCGACCGCGAGGTCGAACCGGCCGAAACGGACCCGCTCCTGAAGGTGTACGGTGTCGTGGAGGAGGAGTTCGGCGCTGAACTCGTCGAACCGATGTACGTCGCCCGAACCGTCGATGGCGTCCCCGAATACGATCTGCGCGACGTGGACGACACCGTGGTCGTCCGCGTGACCGAAGAAGAGTTCCGCTCGTAGACGGATCTCGTCCGTTCGAACTTGGTTCCTGAGCTTCTATCCGGCACAACCCTTTTGCTCGTTCTCGGCGGACGGTGCTGTATGGTGGGGCCAATCAGCGAAGAACAGGTCGCGGCGTGGCTAGATGGGAACGTCGTCAACGACGTTCAGCACGTGACCGAGGAGGGGACGGAGTTCAACATTCAGCTTCGACTCGCACGACTGCCGCTACATCTCATCAAGGAGGACACGCTCGGCCCGGTTCGCTTGGTCAGCAACACCGCTTTCGATACCGAGAGAACGCGGGCGCTCGTCGAAAACGAGGAGGAGCGAAACGAGCTGCTGGGCCGAATCGGACCGATGCTGGCATCGACGCCCGGGTTTTACACGTTTCTCGACGCGGATGGGAGTTCGTGTGAATTCAAGGATGCACGCTCGATTCAGCTCGAACATCGCATCTACCCCGACGGAGCGAGCAGACAGGCGGTGATGGATGGCTTGATGAGCCTCGCAACTGCAATGCGGTACCTCCAAAACTCCGTCGCGGTACTGATCGAAGCCCGGGAGAGCGAATAGTCGGGAGAACGACTAGAGGTGGGGAGTGGGCGGGTACTGTGGGGGGACCGAGTTGGGTGCGTCAGCAAGACCATTGGGAGGCATGAGTCACTCGTGTCCGAACCCAGTTCGACACAGGAGATCCGACCTAAAAACGGCTGACCATCGTTCTCAGTTTGTGAAAACGGTCCAGAACCGCAGGATTACGTGTTTAATGCCGACGATAAGCAGGGAGAAAGGGATAGAAGTGGCGCGGGACGATACCTCAGTCGAACATCCCGGTCGAGAGATAGCGTTCGCCGCTGTCGGGGAAGATGGTGACGACGAGCGGGCAGTCGTCGTA
>NZ_JBAWAC010000084.1:0-2124 GCF_049589095.1 Haladaptatus sp.
GTCGAAATCGGGTGGACCGAGAACGACTCCGTTCGTATCATCAGTACCGGGTTGTCGACCTACTCGGTGGCGAGCGATACCCGGTCGTCGGTGGCGGACCTTCGACATCAGAATCTTACCCCCGAACAACGCGCCCGCGTCGACAGAATCTCAACCGACCTACGTGCGGCCGAAACAGGTGCTGCAAAGGCCCTCCGAAAGCGGGCGGACGACAGAAAAACCGACCTCGGATCGAAGGACATCCACAAGATAGCGAACGCCCTCGGTCGTCATCGGGCAGGGACGGCAGGGGCCACCATCTCCATCGACCTGCCGAAGGCGAAAAGCGGGATATCTCTGCGACAAATCGACACCGGCGGTTTGTCCAATGCAACGGCGTCGAACCAGTCGATGTCCAACGGCGCGTGAACGGTTCCGCTTTACTATGGGCGTTCGGCGGAGTCCACTGATGGGAGTGTAATCCGTTTTCTGGGGGCATCTCTTTGTATGATGGGGACACACCTCGTAGATATGGTAGACGTTACCGGCGGCGAGTTCCTTTATGATACATTGGTCGATGCGGGCGTGGAGCTGCTCGTTGGCCTCCCCGGAACCCAGACGCTTCCCCTGGACCGGACCGTGGTTCGACGGGACGAAATGACGTATCTGATGGTTCGGCACGAAACCGCTGTCCCGCATATCGCGTGGGGGTATTACGAGACGACTGGCTTGCCTGCGGCGACACTCACTGTTCCCGGCCCCGGCGATACGAACGCGATGCACGGATTGAAGAACGCCTACGAGGACTGCGTCCCCATCCTACACGTTTCCGCCGACGTGAATCCCGAGGACCGTGGGAAGAGCCCCATCCACGAGATAGAGCCGGATACCTTCGACAACGTCGTCAAACGAAACGTGACCGTGGAGGACGAACTCGAACTTCACGAGTCGGTCGAACGGGGAATCGAGACGGCCCTCACTCCGCCATGCGGCCCGGTTCGACTGGGCATCCCTTCGGATCTCCTCGCGGGAGAAATAGAGACACCGGCAGTGGACGTGAGCCCGGAACGGGTAACGTACGAAAACGACACCTACCCCGAAGCCGCGAACCGTCTCGCCGAGGCAGAACGGCCAGTGATATACGCCGGTGGCGGGGTTCGCAGGTCGTCGGAAGGAGTTCGTGTCGTCCGGGAACTCGCCGAGGCGCTCGATGCAGCCGTCATCACCTCCCTCAAGGGAAAAGGCGTCTACCCGGAAACCGACGACCGTTGGCTCGGCGTCACCGGAACCCACACCCCTGCTGGGATGCGCGAGGCACTCGCCGCTGCCGACGTCGTCCTCGCGCTCGGAACCGACTTTGACGGGGTTACGACGGCCAACTGGGAGGTACCCATTGGGGAGACGCTCATCCACGTCACGCTCGACACCGACGACGTGAACGAGGGGTACGAAGCCGACATCGCCATCGTTGACGACGCTACCCGGGCGGGTGACCGTCTTCTCGCGGAATTAGGTGACCGAGGAGGAGATGGGTGGAGCAGTTCCGATGTCGCCCGGCGCGTCCGGATGGAGTACGAGAACCATCTCCACGATCTCGGGCTCTTCGAGGGAAGTACTCCCGCCAACACGCCGGAGCTCCTCGCAGCGGTTCGCGAGGCCACGCCCCTTGCATCGCCGATAACGACCGACGTGGGTGGGTTCCGACTCTGGGCGATGCAGCGATTCGCAACCGATGCCCCGGACAAGTTCGTCACTGCCGGATCATGGGCCGGAATGGGCGTCGGTCTTCCTGCGGCAATCGGTACCGCCGTCGGCCGGAACGACGGACAGCCTGTCGTCTGCCTCACGGGCGACGGCGGTTTGATGATGTGTATCCACGAATTCCACACCGCCGCCGAGTACGGTCTCAACGTCGTGGTCGTGGTCTCGAACAACGCGGATTACGGCATCATCTCGAAATCGCCGAAAATCATGCAGTACACGGACCGACACGAGTTTAGCTGGACTCGTCCCGACTTCGCCGAAATCGCTGAGGGGTTCGGCGTTCGAGGCACCAGTGTCGATACAGCGGCGGCGGCAGGCGAGGCTGTTGCAGACGCAATCGAACGACAGGCGGGGCCGGAACTCATCGACGTGACCGTCGAA
>NZ_JBAWAC010000085.1:0-5528 GCF_049589095.1 Haladaptatus sp.
GGCCACCGGAGTTCAGTACGTATCCGGTTCGTTGATGACGTCATCGAGCTCGTTTGCCCCCGCCGTTGCGAGATAATGGGATATCGTTTCCCCCTCCCCGGATTCGTCCAATCGAACGGGGATATCGGTTTGCTGTGGTTCGGTGATCGTCGGTTGTCCGGTGATGGACTCGAACAGCGACGCGAAATGCTCGGATCGTTCGGTGCGGTTCATCACGATCAGTCCTCCATCCCGAACCCAAAGCCGGTGTGTGATTTGGGTCCCTCGTGCTGTGAGATGTGTAGTTCGAACGTCCCCTCGGGAGACATCGAAATGACCACATCCTCGACGATTCGGGCGTACTCGCTCACGTGTTTTCCGGCCCCGCTGATCCGCACCCGTTCTTCGAGTAGCCCGTCGTCCGCGAGCAGGTTGAGTTTGCGGTACGTGGTCGAGAGCGGCAATTCACATCGGTTCGAGATCTCGCTTGCCGAAAGCGCTTCGTTGCTGGTCACATCGAGAATGGCCTGACAGTCCGACGTATTGAGTACGGTGAGAAGATCCCGAACGGCGTCCTCGTTTTCGACTACCGTCCGTTGCTTCGGCGACTGCTCGAACGTTTCAACCGCACCGACGACGTTCTGTGATTGACTCATACTATTCGATCACGTGCTTGGAGGAACAATTAACAGCCACAGTACTCGGGGTAGTTTATATACTGGTGCGAATCGTCCCGTCAGCGGTGGGCTACAGGCTCGCGCTTTCACGTCTACTGGCACTTTCGTGGCGCTTCGAAGTGACGTGGTCGGTAGCGAGATGCTGATAGTAAGCGACTCCGGACGAAAAGTACGATTATCCTTCGAAACAGTCGTTGAAACTCCCGAGCCGGGGTCAGTGATGTCCGGTCGAGGCGCTCTGTTCGGGCGTGTGTCTCGCCTCCGGCGAAGTGATCACCGTGAACAGCTTGTAAACCGCGTACAGCATGAACACGACGAGTCCGAGGGCGATGATCGTTCCGCGAACCTCGACCGGGAACGCGGGGGTCGTGACGACCTGTCCCGCGTCGTTCGTCGTCGAAATCGCGGAGGGATCCCCGAGGAAGGTATCGAGGAATCCTAACACGACGGTTCCGAGCAGGATGAGCCCGCCGCCGAGGACCATTGCAATCTTGTCAACGATACTGAGTTCGGAGTGTGTTGTTGTCATGTCTTGTCGCCTCCTTAGCCGAGCAGGTACCGCATCCACGTGTGGTCGTTCACGAAGTCAGTTCCCTCGATGATGGCGTCGAGCCCCCAAATTCGACCGGCACCGAACACGATGAGCTGCATGAAGAGGAGAATCCCCAACAACTCGCCGGTCACGTAGCCGTTGGCGAAGTCGGCACCGCCGAGATAGAAGAAGAACAACAGGAACGCGCCGAAAAACGACGCGAGGCGGGTGAGAACGCCGAAAAGCACACCGAGACCGATCAGCAGTTCACCGAGTGGAATCATGACGTTCGCGAAGGCGAGGAGCCATCCCGTGTTTCCGGCCCACACGAGGAAGCCGTGAAGCCAGCCCGGTGCAGCGGTCGTACCGTGGACGAGCCATCCGCTCGCATCGAACGATTCCGCGGGACCGTACCAGAGATTTGCGAACTTTTCGAGACCCGCGGCGGTGAACCACCAGCCGACGAGGAGGCGTGTGAGGACGATCACGTAACTCGACCACGGACCCGAGAAGTCGAACGATACCTCCCTTCCGAGGAGACTTGTGTTGACGTTTTCTACCATCTGTCTTACTCCAGTTCGAGAGACGACCGTCGATGTACCAAGTGTAGCGCTAATTATCGTTTGACGGGAAGAATTATCGTTTGGTGAGAAGACCTCGGTTCGTTCACAGTAGCGGATCGGACGCGTGATTCACATCTGGTCCGGGTAAATCCCGCTTCGGCCGCGTTGTACGCGGAGAACTCCAATTCTCTCGCGTTCAGAAAGAGAGGATGGTATTTATTACGGGGAAGTGTAGTAGCGAATACGATGAGTAGCGAAGGGATAGACGAGTACATCTTCGCCTGTCCGGAGTGCGGGGAAACGTTGACCGTGAACGATTCGATGAGGGTCGCCCTCATCGGAAAGGGATGTGTCATCTGCGGGAGTGCCGTCACAGCGGACGCGTTCACGGAAGCGTCGATAGCGGACTCCTCGTGATACCGCCGCATCGTGTTCTTTCGTGTGCGGACGTGATTTCGTCCGAAACGGACCGCGTCACAGGCAACTATTAATGGGACTCTCTCCATTCGGCAATATAAGATATGGCTTTGGATCAGCAGGTCGAGCTGTCTACAGAGAAGACAGATACAATCCTTGGCGATCACGAAACCGGCGTGCTCTCTCTCGCGCGCGAGAACGATCCGTACGCCATTCCTATTTCATACGGCTACAATGTCGAGAACCGGCGGTTCTACTTACGATTGGTTTCGACACCACAGAGCGAGAAACGGCGCTTTCTGGCGTCCGCGCCACAAGCCCGTCTCGTCGTGTACGACGAAAACGGGGATCTGTATCGAAGTGTCGTCGCAACCGGAACCCTACGCGAGATTTCGCAGGACGAGTTGACCGTCGAGCATATCGAACAGTACGGCGAGGCGAAACGTCCGCTGTTCGAGATTTGGGGTGAATCGAAGCAAAATCTCGATATCCAGCTCTACCAACTCACGCCGGACGACTTGAGCGGCCGCCAAGTGAGAATCGATCGGGAGAGCGACGTCGAGTAGATAGTAGAACGATTGGATAGTGGAGCGGTAGGTCAAAAAAGAACCAACGCAAACCATCCCGCAAACAGCCATGTTACCTGGAATCCGAGCAACCGTGGAGTTTCGGACGCCCGAAGGGTGTCCGCTCGCCAAACACTCGGCGTTGGCGGAAGCCACTATCCACTCGGTCGCCGTGAACGCTCGACCCTCCGACGACACGGAACTCGTAACCGAATTTTCGATGGACGCGGAGTACGACCCGGAGGGGGATATCACGCCGATCTTCTCGCACGGGTCGACGCGACGGTATCGGTTCGTCCACGAGGACGGTGTGAACTGCCCGTGTGAGTGTTTGGGTCAACATGGCTGTCCGGTCACCCGCTACGATATTCGGGAGGGGACGCTGATATTGATTTTCTACGCCGATGGCTACGACCAACTACAGGACGTTATCGCCGATCTCCGTGAGCGTTTTCCCGACGTAGACATCAAACGGTTCGTTCGTTCTCCAGCGG
Source organism: Haladaptatus sp. (assembly GCF_049589095.1). Taxonomy (NCBI): domain Archaea; kingdom Methanobacteriati; phylum Methanobacteriota; class Halobacteria; order Halobacteriales; family Haladaptataceae; genus Haladaptatus; species Haladaptatus sp. Next base: position 3,229 of record NZ_JBAWAC010000085.1, read on the forward strand.
GGGAACGGACTCGGGATCTCGTCTTCGTGGACCGGGGAAAGCTGACGGCTCGCCAACGACAGATTCTCCGAAAAGCGTATGAGATGGGGTATTTCGAGCGCCCGCGACAGGCGAACGCGACGGAAATCGCCGAAGCGCTCGACATCAATCCCTCCACGTTCAGCGAACACCTCGCGGCAGCGGAGTCGAAAATCCTCGGCGACTTGTTCTGATCCGCTGCGGGTCGCCCTCACCCTTGTCGCCGCTCTTCAACGCGCACTGGCGCTGGTGGCGCGTCGAATCACGACCAACGCGAGTCCGGCCAAGATGAGGTCGAGGACGATGAGGACGGCGATCGACGGGAGGATGGTGTCCCACTCCCAGCCGGAGATGACGAGCGCTCGCGCCGCATCGACGCCGTAGGTGATGGGGTTGACCGCGCTGATGTACTGAATCCACTGCGGCAACCGGTCGACCGGCAGGAACGCGCTGGAGACGAACAGCAACGGGAGTTGCAGGAAGTTCACGGCGATGATGGTCGATTCAGTGTCCTCGGTCTGAATCCCGACGACGTTCGAGAGCGCCGTGAACCAAATCGAGAACAGGATGCCGATGAACATCAACGCGAGAACGCCGAGGAATCCCGTGGCGATGTTCGCTCCGAGGGCGACACCGACCACGACGACGATGATTATCTGCACGCAGATACGGGCGACTTCGGCGAGCGTCTTCCCCAGGAACACCGCACCGCGATTCATCGGCGAGACGAGCGCCTTCGCGAACATCCCCGTTTCGATGTCGTTGACCAGCCCGATACCGGAACTCGCGGCGGCGACGAGCGACACCTGAATGACGATGGCGGGCAGGAGGAAACTGATGTACTTGATGTCCTGACCGGGTCCGCCGATAGCGCCACCCGTGACCTGTCCGAACACCTGCGAGAACAGGACGAGGAAGATGAGCGGCTGGACAATGGAGGACGTGACGATGAACGGGTTTCGAACCGACTTGAGCAGCCACCGCCGCATGTTCACCCACGTGTCGCCGAGGAAGCCGTTCCCCGGCGCGAGCCTGTGGTGGTTGTCCGTATCGGTGCTCATAACATCACCTCCGTGCTCGATTCGACCGCATCCTCCGCTTCGACACCTTCGCCCGTCACCGCAAGGAACACGTCGTCGAGCGTCGGTGAGCGAACGTCGAAACCGTCGATTTCCACGCCCGTCTCACGAAGCGCGACGAAGTAGTCGGGGGTGTTCGTTCGAATCATCGTGGACCCAATCGAGATGCCGTTCGTCGTCTCGGTGACGACGGCGTCGTCGAACACGTCTCCTGATTCCGCGATGCGGGTCGCCATGTCCACGTCGGACGGCGCGAGTTCGAGTTCGAGGATGTCGCCGCCGACCTCCCGTTTGAGTTCGTCCGGGGAGCCGGTCAGGTCGATTTCGCCGTCCTTGATGAGCGAAATGCGATCACACAGTTGGTCTGCTTCCTCCAGATACTGCGTCGTGAGGAACAGCGTGGTTCCCTCGCGGTTTATCTCGCGGAAGTAGTCCCAGAGGCGGTTGCGCGCCTTCGGGTCGAGCCCGGTCGTTGGCTCGTCGAGGAAGACGACCGGCGGGCGGTGGACCAACGCGGTGACGGCGTCGAGCCGTTTTTTCATCCCGCCCGAGAAGGTTTTCGCCGACTTGTCCGCGACGTCCAGTAGGTCGGCGAGGTCAAGCAGTTCGTCCGCGCGCTCGCCGCGATCAGACTTCGGGATGCCGTACGCGGCCGCCATGTACTCGACGTTCTCGCACGCGGTCAACTCCTCGTCGATACTCGTCTCCTGTGCCATGTAGCCGACCGACCGGCGGACGCTCTTCGGGTCCTCGGCCACGTCGTAGCCGTTCACCGTCACCGCGCCGTCGGTCGGTCGCAACAGCGTGACGAGCGTTCGAATCGTCGTCGTCTTCCCTGCCCCGTTCGGCCCGAGGAAGCCGAAGAATTCACCCTCCGGAACGCGCATGTCCACGCCGTTGACGGCCTCGGTACCGTCAGGGTAGACGACGTGAACGTCCTCGGCGCGAATCGCGTCGGTCATCGCGAACCGCCCGCCCTCTCGATCGGCTGGAATGTAAGGAACTGTTGAATCACGCTGTTTGCTTTCGCTTCTGTAGTCATATACTATCGAGTCAGTAGTAGTGTATCGACTACAAAATTTGTAGTAATGGAATTCCCGCCGACTCAATCGCCATCGCCGTCGAGGTCGTAGACTGACGCCCACTCGTAGAGGTGGATGAAAACCGGCGCGAGACCGTTGGCGGCGTCGGTCGGTTCGTACT
>NZ_JBAWAC010000086.1:0-8134 GCF_049589095.1 Haladaptatus sp.
CGAGTTCCTTGTAGGCCGCTTCGAGACACCAGAAACAACCGCCCGCGAGTGTCGCTTTCTCGGTCATACCCCCAATTGGTGCGCGAGGCGTTAAGAGTCTGCGGTGGCGGTCAGCCTTTCGGGGAGACCGAGTTCGTACCGGCGGGGAAAAAAGACTCGCGCGCTGCGATTTGAACGAAATGAACGAACGATTCGCCACGATTATCCGTCGAGCAGGTCGGAGGCGGTGATGACGTCCACGTCCTTTTTCCGAACGTATCGTGCCAGCGATTCGAGGTCGGACTCGCTGATTTCGCCGCCGTCGCCGATGGCGTGGAACAGCGGGACGACGAGTTGGCCGTACTCGGCGGCGTAGTCCACGTACCGTTTCGTCACGTCGAGGTCCTTGCCGTCCACCCGCGAGACGATGGCGTCCTGGTTCTCGAACGGCATGGCGTTCGGACTGCCGCCGAAACTGTAGATGGAGTCGTAGTATTTTCGCGCGAGGTCGAACGTGTTCGGACCGACCTCGTTCTTCGGGACGAGCAAGTGGCGCGCGCCGTCGTCGAACCCGTGTGATTGGAGGTACTCCTGCGTGCGCTTCAGCAACGCCGCCTGGTCGTCCGGCGAGTATTCGGGGAAGGAGTGAGCCTGCACGTCCGGGTGAGCGGCCATGTCCCATCCGCCGTCCGCCATCTCGGACAGTTGGTCCGTCGTCAGTCGGCCGTCGTGGCCGATGCTTTCGGGGATGACGGCCTCTACCCCGGCAAAGTCGTACTTCTGCAGGATTTCGAACGCGCGATAGTGGGTCGCGTGGCTGTCGTCGAACGTGAACATCACCGCCCCCTTGTCGGGTCGTGAGACCGTTCGAAGGTCGTCCACGAACAGTTCGATGGGGTCTCGGGCGTTGGTATCGACCGGCCGTCCAATGATTCGGAGTTCGGATACGGACGAGAGGTCCGGGGTCCCCGCCACGCCGGTGACGCCGAAGTTGACGCGCACCCAGCGGTCGCTCGGACCGACCAGCGTCCGCTTGAGTTGGACGGCGTTGTCGCCGTCGGGGGCGACCAGTTCGATGAGAATCTTGGCGAAGTCGTAGTTTTCGATCTTGACAGCCATCGAGAAGTTCGTCCCGCGGAGGTCGGTTCCCGACAGCGTTCGGGAAATACAGCCTGCCTTCGTGGCGTCGCTTCCGACCATGTGGGCACATTGGGACCCACGGTACGGGTCGTCGGTCGATTTCGACAGGGTTCCCTGTCCGGAAACCGCCTGCCATCCGCTCAGTTCCTCGAAGTCGCTTGCGGCCGGAACCGGCGGCCCCGTAGCCTTTTTCCGTCGTGAATTTCGGCCAGTCCCGTTCATCGGGAGCGGCGATTTTTCGACGATAGAAGAACAGCCAGCAAGACCGATGGCACCGGCGGTAGCCAAGAACGTCCGTCGCGTCTGTCGCGTCATCTCTATCTTCCCGAAAACGGGCAGTACATATTCTTATGATCAATTTAATCTGGATGTCAATTGTTGCCAGAGAAAACTGATTTTAGTACACTAGTTTACGTTTGTATCCGAAAGCTTGCACTGCAAACCAGTGCATTTATATACTTTCAGCGCTTACATTGGGTTAGCGAGCCCTCCTCTCCAGCGGTTTATTCCGAGGATCGGTTCCATTTCCTTCCACCATGACGAGTACGAAAATCAATCGGAACGACCAGCAGCCCGCAGCGAACATCGAACGAAAACGGACGGGAAAACACAGGCCCGAACGGGAAGAGCAACAGACGGACGAGCAGACGCGAGAGCCGGAGGTGTGCCCCGAATGTGGCGGCAACCTCATTACCGACTCCGAGCACGCCGAGACCGTCTGTAACGAGTGCGGCCTCGTCGTCCAGACCGACGGTATCGACCACGGTCCCGAGTGGCGGGCCTTCGACGCGAGCGAACGCGATTCGAAGTCCCGCGTCGGGATGCCGACGACGAAGATGATGCACGACAAGGGATTGTCGAGCAACATCGGGTGGCAGAACAAGGACGCCTACGGACGGTCACTGAGTCCGCGCCAGCGCGAGAAGATGCAACGCCTTCGAACGTGGGACGAGCGCTTCCGCACCCGCGACAGCAAGGAACGCAACCTCAAGCAGGCGCTCGGCGAAATCGACCGCATGGCGAGCGCGCTCGGCCTCCCGGACAACGTCCGCGAGATGGCCAGCGTCATCTACCGCCGCGCGCTGAACGAGGACCTCCTCCCGGGACGCTCCATCGAAGGCGTCGCGACCGCGTCGCTGTACGCGGCGGCCCGCCAGAGCGGCATCCCGCGGACGATGGACGAAATGACGACCGTCAGCCGCATCGACGGTATGGAGTTCAAGCGCACCTACCGCTACATCGTTCGTGAACTCAACCTCGGCGTCCAACCCGCAGACCCCGAGCACTACCTCTCGCGGTTCGAAAGCGAGTTCGACCTCACGCCCGCGACGAAGCGCCGCGCCCACGACCTCCTCAAGACGGCGAAAGAGACGGGTGCGACGAGCGGCAAATCGCCCGTCGGCCTCGCGGCCGCCGCGCTGTACGCCGCCGCGCTCCTCGAAGGCGAAGATCTCACGCAGGACGCGGTCAGCGAGGTGTCGGACGTGAGCACCGTCACGATTCGCAACCGATACCACGACCTGTTGACCGTGGCCGACGAGACGGACGCGCTCCCGACGAGCGTCTCCACCGACGAGGCGGCCGCGTAATCGTATTTTTCATTCGGCGAACGACGACCGTGAGAGACATCTCTCCGTGGCACACAGCGAACCAGTGACAAAATCGGAGACGTTTCCCTCTCGTCCATCTCCGAATAACTCGTCAACGAACCCGTGAGAGCCGCATTTTCCGTTTTGCTTTCGACCCCGGCCGAACGTCCGACAGCGCGCCGACCGTCGGGCCGTTGACTATCGTCACGGTTCGTCCGTGTCGGTCGATTCGGAAGGCATCGGCAAACGGTCCCTTCGGAATTCGCCATGTGTTCGGACCGACTCGTCTCGCGTTTTTCCCGCGGAGCAACTCGCGGTACGCCCGCACGAACTGGGTGGCGTCGCGCTTGGTTTCCCACTTCGTCCGCCACACGTACCCGCGCTGTTCCCCCTTGTGATACGGCCAGAGTCGGTCGTTCGCCCACCCGTCCGAGGGAGGACTGGAGTAATCGAACAGGTCGTACGTTCCGTGATCCGCGTTCTGGAACCGCTGCCAGTGAATGATCGGATTGCCGTCGGCGCGACCCTGATACCAGAACATGGTGTAGATGCCCGCTTCGCCGACCGTCTGTGAACCGTTTGTACCGTGTTTTCCGTACAGCTTCCACCCGTTTCGTGCCTGTTCACCGAGGTGAAGCGGGGGCGGTGAACCGGTTCGTTTTCCCGGATGGATGACCGCCTTCGACGAGTTCGGCGGATTTCGATACTGCTCGTTCACCGCCGACCAACCGCCCGAATCGAACTTCGACGCGACGTACGCCGGACCGTCCGAGTAGGGTTGAATGAGCGCGACCTGCATGGCGAGGTTGTACGACGGCAGTTTTCCGCCGCTGTACGGCGTCCGCTTTCGCACGATGTGTACCTTCCCGACACACTGCCACGACTTGTCACAGCGGTTCGCGTAGCGCTTTTCGACGTAGGTCGCTTCGCCCTCCGTCAGGCCATCGTGCCCGCGTCGCTCGTCCATCGAATTCGATTGGAGTTGTGGCGATGACAGCCTCTCGTGTTGGTCCTGCATCGCGTGCGTGAGTTCGTGGATCAGCGTCGCGTTGTCGATTCTCCCCTTCCCGTTCGAGATGACGTAAACGCGGTTCTTCCCCGGGAGGTAAAACCCGGCGACGCGGTCCTGCATGAGCGTGGTCTGCTGACGAGCGGCGTCGGCCTGCTCGCCCGTGACGAACAATCCCTCCCAAATCTGATTCTCCCACGCACGCTCCGACGGCGTGTTGCTGTTCGCCGCCTGCTGCCGGACGAGCGCTCGATACTCCTTCCGGGACAACGCCTCGACCGTCACCGGATGGGTGAACTCCTGCTTTCGGATGTGCTCGACGCGGGCCATCGACCGCGCGACGTACCGCTTCTTTTCGGCCTTCGACAACCCGTCCCGCTGGTTCACGTCGATGCTCTCGTTGTACCAGTAGCCGTGTTCCCAGCCGATAACGTCGGAACTCGGGTCCGACGGGTGGTTGTCGGACTGTTTCGCGTGTCCACCCCCACCACTCCCGCTACCTCCACCGGCCAGCACGCCACTCACCGGTGCGAGACAGACGAGCAGAACGACGACGACCACCCCCACAAATCGCATACCGATGACACGAGCGGGGGCGGCATAACGGTTGGCCATTGTGTGTGAGTCCGTCTCCCGTCGATTTTGTCCGCGTCGCCGTGAACGATTAGCGGGGACGGTTCACAGGTAGTCAAACTGCTGGCGGCCGACGCGAACTCGCCCGGCGTGTTCGGTGACCACTCGAACAATTCTTCGTCGCGGTGCCCCCGCTTCGTCACGGCACCCCCGGAGGACGATACGATGTCGTCGGCCACGCTCGCACCGTAGAGAGTGTCTCAAGCGCATCCGAGCGGATCGGTAGTCATATTTTTTGTCTTCTTCCACGAACGCTATTCCCCCGTGAGAAGACAGAAAACCTAAGTTGTCAATACAGCTACTTGGTACCGTGGAACGAGATACCGCCCGCGTCGTCGTCATCGCCCTCCTCTGTATTCTCGCCATCGCGTTCGCCGCCGCAACCCTGAACTCCGCCGTGGAGAACGGGTCCGGAACCGGTCTCGGCGGTGGCCCCGACGGCATCGGAAGCAGTCAAACGAACGGATCGAGTCCGCCGATGTCGAACGGCGGCGGGAAGATGGGAACACCGATCAAGCTCCCGTGCTATCCTGTCCTCGATTCGACCGCGGCCATCCTCGCCATGATCGTCGCGTTCCTACTACTCGCGGCGCTCGCCTACCGGAAGGCCGGTGGTCTCGGTGTCCTCGCGATCGTCGGACCGGTCGGCGTCCCCTTCTTGTTCATCCACGCGTTGTTGACGGCGTGTGTCACACCCAGCGGCGGTGGGGGTCTCGGCGGGGCGATAAACACGAGCGACATCTCGTTGCCGAAGGGCAGCACCGGCGGACTCGGCAACGGTGCGAACGGCATGGCGACGCCGTCCCTCATCATGTTCGTCGTCCTCGGCGTCGCGCTCCTCGGAGCCGTCGTCCTGCTCGTTCGGAGTTCGAGCGGGAACGAGGATACGGGGCCGGACGCCGGAAACGTGGAGGAGAACCAACCCGACATCGCTGCGGTGGGTCGTGCGGCCGGTGAGGCCGCCGACCGGATCGAATCGGAATCGGGCGTCGAGAACGAGGTGTATCGGGCGTGGCGCGAGATGACCGAGTATCTGAACGTGCCATCGCCACACTCCAGCACGCCGGGCGAGTTCGCGTCGGCCGCCGTGGCCGCCGGGATGGACCCCGAGGACGTGGACGAACTGACGAGCGTCTTCGAGGAGGTGCGGTACGGAGGGCACGACGCCAGCGAGGACCACGAACGGCGGGCGATAGACGCACTCCGTCGTATCGAGCGAGCGTACGCGGACGACGAGGAGGGTGACGAATGAAACGCAGAACGGTCGTCACCGTCGTCGGTCTCCTCGCCGTCGGCTGGGGACTCGCGGTCGCCATCGCGCCCGGGTTGGCGACGATGTTCCCCCTTCAGGAGGTGTTCGTGAAGGTCGTCGGAGTGCTGGCGTTCGTCCAAGGGCTTCGCGTGATCCAACAGCGGAGACGGACCGACGTGGAGGGAGCTGAGACAGGCGACCCGGAGACGAACGTGACGTTGCCGACGCCCGGCCAGGAGTTCGACGAACTGCTCCGAACCGTCCACTCCGGCCACCGAAAACGTCTCATCCGGTCGCGAAAGGAACTCCGGCAACGCCTCGAACGTTCGCTCGTCGCAGCGATCACCAGGCGGGACGGTTGTTCGGTCGACGAGGCGCGGACCCAAATCGAGACGGGAAGGTGGACGGACGACCCGGAAGCCGCCGCGTTCCTCGGCGGACCGTCCGCTCCCCGCCGCTCGTGGCGTGAGTGGCTGCGTCGGTCGCTCGGCAGCGAGACCGCGTTTCAACGCCGCGCGCGGAAGACGGCCGATGCCGTCGCCCAGTACGTGGAGGAAAGCCAATGAACGTCATCCGTGAGACCAACCGATGGCACGGCGTCAGCGCGATGGTGTTGCTCGCCGCCGGAGTCGGGATATTCACCGAGAGTCCGGTCACGCTCCTCATCGGCGTCGTCGGCGTCGCGTTCGCGGCGTACGCCCGGACCGCCACGCCGCCATCGACGGCGTTCGAACTGACCCGAGTCGTCCGCGACCCGACACCCGCGCCGGGCGATGAAACCGAGGTCGAAGTGACCGTGGAGAACGTCGGCGACAGGACTGCACCGGACCTCCGGGTCATCGACGGCGTTCCGGACGGACTTCGCGTGACGGCCGGGTCGCCCAGGATCGGAACCGCGCTTCGCCCCGGCAAGCGCGCGGTGTTCACCTACACCGTCGAGGCGGTTCGAGGTGACCACGTCTTCGCCCCTGCACAGGCCCTCGCTCGGGACTTCAGCGGTGCGCTCGAACGGGAGTTCGAACTCGAAGACGAGACGACGATTTCATGTACGTCACAACTCGAATCGACCGCCGAGGACGTGCCGTTACGTGAACAGACGATTCGCCACGTCGGTCAAGTGACGACCCGTGAAGGCGGCACTGGCATCGAATTCTTCGCCACGCGCGAGTATCGACCCGGCGACCCGCTCTCGCGCATCGATTGGAAACGAAAGGCCCGCACGGGGGAACTGACGACCGTCGAGTTCCGCGAGGAGCGGACGGCGACCGTCGTCCTGCTCGTGGACGTGCGAAAACAGGCGTACCTGACGAGCGACCACGAGGACCCCGGTGCGGTCGAACACTCGATTCGTGCCGCGGGCGACGCGTTCAGCGCGCTCCTCGACAACGGCGACAGGGTCGGCATCGCCGCGCTCGGCCCGGAGGACGCGTGGCTCGCCCCCGCAACGGGGGAAACCCACCGCGTCGAAGCGCGGGAACTGCTCTCCCACGCCAGCGCGTTCGCTCGGACGCCGTCGGACGAGAGGTTTTACTCGACGATGTCGCTACGCTGGCTTCGGCGACGACTGCCGAGCGACGCACAGGTGGTGTTCTTCTCCCCGCTCTGTGACGACTTCGCGCCGAAAATCGCACGGCGGCTCGACGCTATCGGCCACGCCGTCACCGTCGTCAGCCCGGACCCGACGACGGACGTGTCGGTCGGGGAACGACTCGCGCAGGTGGAACGAAGGCAGCGGCTCCAGTCGATCCGCGCCAGCGGCATCCGGGCCGTGGACTGGGACACGGACGAGTTGCTTGGCGTTACGCTGGCGAAGATGAACAGGCGGTGGGCACGATGAGCGGGAGCGCTTCGGAAACCATCGACCGCTCCCCGGCGCGGGTGAGTCAACTGCTTTCGGTCATCGCCGCGTCCGTCGCGCTCGGGGCGGGTGCGCTCTTCGGCGGCATCGGCGCGCTCTTCGGGTTGCTCGGCCTGCTATTCGTGGCCATCGGCGTCGTCCGCGGGTCGCGTCGCCTCGTCACGACCGGCGGGTTCGTCCTCCTCGCCGGAATTCTGGCCGGGAGCCTCGTCGCGGCACCGCCGGAACTCCTGATTCCCGGCGCGATAGCGACGGTCCTCGCGTGGGATTTCGGCGAACAGGCGATCAACGTCGGTGAGCAACTGGGCCGCGAGGCGGACACGCAGACGCTCGAAATCATGCACGCCGCATCGAGTACCATCGTCGGCGTCGCCGCCGGTGCGCTCGGCTACGGCGTGTATCTGGCCGGCGGTGGCGGCAAACCCGTGACCGCGCTGGTGTTCCTGCTGATCGCGATGCTGGCGCTCACGTCGGCGCTACGGGCGTGAGAAAGAAAGGGCGATTTTTCTATTCCACCGTCGGCACGGGAACGCTGTCCAGCACGGATTCGATGATTTCGTCCTTTCGCACGTTGTTCACCTTCGCGTCTGGGGTCAGGACGACGCGGTGGGAGAGGAGGGGGTAGGCGACGCGTTTGACGTCGTCGGGGGTGACGAAGTCGCGGCCCTTCATGG
>NZ_JBAWAC010000087.1:0-2684 GCF_049589095.1 Haladaptatus sp.
GCTTTTCCGGCTTCTACGATCGGGAATTGTATTCGAAAAGAAGAAGACAGCCCTTGAGAACGGATATATCGACAGAATCTCTGGATTATTATCCGCTGCCGGAATGAAAATCGCCGGTCGATTACTCGAATCCGCCGCCCATCATTCCGCCCATTCCGAAGTTGGCGAGCAGCCCTGAGACGAGTCCCCACGCAGTTAGGACGAATCCGACGACGACGAGCGCTATTCCGGCGGCGATAATGAGGCTCTGAACGGCGATGACGCCGATTCCGACGATGAGGACGAGTAGTCCCGCGATACCTTTCGTGCCGAGTTTTCCGAACATAGCCCGGATTGTGTCTGCCACTGCCTTAAAACCGACAGTTGGAGCGGTGAGTCTGAGGAATCGGTTGCTAGTGGCCAACTCCGTCGCATTCCCTGTCAGCGCCGACGGACAGCGGATTTAAAACGTTACCAGTCGAATATCACACTGAGACATGAGTGACAGCAGTGGACGGAACAACCTCCGAATGCCGGACGACAACGAGGTCTTCGCCACAGTCACGAACATGCTCGGTGCCAACCGGGTGAAAGTGCGCTGTGCGGATGGTAAGGAACGAACCGCCCGTATTCCGGGCAAGATGCAAAAACGCGTCTGGATTCGTGAGGACGACATCGTTCTCGTCGAGCCGTGGGACTGGCAGGACGAGAAGGCCGACATCACGTGGCGCTACGAGAAACAACAGGCCGACCAACTTCGACGCGAAGGCCACATAAACTGAGCCGAATCGAGAGCGTTTTACCCGCAATCCGTTGCCGAGAGTACCAACGACGGTCACTCTATGATTTCTGGTATCATACTGCAACCGGAAAGCGCGGCCGTTTCCGTGGTTCGGTTAAATACGTGGTTCCTTCTTCCCTCTATGTCCGAACAGATCACTGTCGAAGACGTTGCACACGATGCGGAGTTCCCGGAACTCATCGAAGGGATTCGAAGCCGACGCTCGGGTCACAACTACGACCCGGACGAGGACATCTCCGACGAGACGCTCGAAGAACTCATCCGGGATGCGGCGATCGCACCGTCGTCGTACAACCTCCAACCGTGGGAGTTCGTCGCCGTTCAGGACGACGAACGACTCGACGAAGTCGTGGACATCGCCTACGGGCAAGAACACATCCGCGACGCCGGAACGGCCATCCTCGTCGTCGGCCACACGGACGCGAAGACGGCCGACCGCGTCTTCGAGGATTGGGCCGAGGCGGGTCGAATGGACGAGGAAACCGCACAGCAGACGAAAGCACAGACAGCGGAGATGTACGAGGGCGACGCGATGGGTCGGGATTACGCGATTCGGAACGCGAGCCTCGCCGCCCAGAACCTCATGCTCTCCGCGCACGCACGCGGGCTGACGGCCACGCCGATGATCGGTTTCGATCAGGAACGCATCGCGGAGTTCCTCGACCTGCCGGACGACGAGATTCCGGTGATGTTGCTCGCTGTCGGTCCGAGCGGCGGCGAGGAACCCGAGCGCCTCCCGCGCCGCTCGGTCGACGAAATTCTCCACCGCGAAACGTACTAACCGAACAGGCCATCCTTTTACCGTTCCTCCACATAGTCCGGTGTAGATGAACGAGGAGTACGGATTACTCGACCCAGATAACGTGGACAGCCCTGGCGACGAGTGGGAGGAAATCGACGTTTCCGACACCGAAGCGGACCGCATCGCACGCCGTCGTGACCGGGAGTTCAACCAGTTCAGAAAACGGGTCAAGGATTCCGACCAGTTCAAAGTCGAACAGTCGGTGTTCGACGATGCGACACTGGCGGCACTGTACAAACTCGTTCAAGACGGCTACGTCCAAGCGTTCGGCGGGCCGATTTCGTCCGGAAAGGAGGCGACGGTGTACACCGCACTCGGCGACGAGAAGTACGGCGAAGTCGCCGTCAAAATTTATCGCATCAACGCCAGCGACTTCCGCGACATGCGGGAGTATCTGGTCGGCGACCCGCGATTCGAGGAACTCGGCGGGGACAAAAAGCGAATCGTCCTCGCGTGGGTACGAAAGGAATCCGCCAACCTCAATCGCGCTCGGAAGGCCGGGGTTCGCGTTCCGGAACCCATCGCCGTCCAGCGAAACGTGTTGGTGATGGAGTTCATGGGGAACGACGGTCGTCGCGCACCCACGCTCGCGGACGCCCACCTCGAAAATCCCCAAACCGCGTTCGAGGTCGTTCGGGAGTACATGCGGCGGTTGTTCGACGCGGGCCTCGTCCACGGCGACCTCTCCGAGTACAACATCCTCGTCAGCAACGGCGAACTCTGCATCATCGACGTGGGACAGGCCGTCACTTTCCACCACCCGAACAGCGGCGAATTCCTCACGCGCGACTGTGTGAACATCGCCTCGTTCTTCCGCCGACAGGGACTGGAGATTCAGGGCGACGAACTCGAAGAGTGGATTCGGGAGAACGCCGAGACGGAACGCTGATTTTCCACAAAAACAGCCGATGACACAACTGCCGGAAACTCGCATTTTCACAGCCGTCAGAATCAGAACCGGTACGACCACGAAAATTAGCCGGTTACACGACCATTAGTCGCTAGCACACCCTCCGGAAAATCGAAATTTTCCGGGCCGACGACTGAACGGAGCGCAGCGAAGTGAAAGAGGAGTGCTTTTGGTCCAGCTTTTACAGGGAG
>NZ_JBAWAC010000088.1:0-1633 GCF_049589095.1 Haladaptatus sp.
ATTCCGACCATCACCATCGAGATGGGCGAAGCACACCGCTTCCAACGACACTTCATCGACCGAGCGCTCGAAGGTGTGATGAGCGCCTTCGCGGAGTACAATCTCCACCCCGACGACCCGGTGAAATGGCCCGGATGGCGAACCGTCATCGACGACGAGAAGGAAAAGACGTGGCTCCGCGCGGACGTCGGGGGCCTCGTCGAGATGCATTACGACCGTGGCTCGCTGGTGTACGAGGGGACGCCAATCTGTTCCATCACGAACCCGTTCAAGACCGAAAGCGAGTCCGTCAAGGCACCGTTCACCGGCCTGCTCGTCGGTGTGCTGGAGAATCCGGTGGTCTACCCCGGAAACCCGCTCTGTCACATCGTGGAACTGAACGCGGACACCCGCCGCGCACTGAAACGTGACCGGGCACACGCGGAAACCGAGGGCGACGTGCAACCGCCGGGCTACGTCGGGGCACCCGAACTCGGCGACCAGTAACCATGATATCTGCGAAGGTTGCCGCATCATCCCGAAAGCGGCAATCCGTGAGTTCGAATTTTACTGATAGTTGGTTCCTGTAAGCGCTCAAACGTTCGTCGGATTCGTTATGGAGATCAGTCGATAGAGCCCCAGGGATGTGCGTCCATTTCGGATTCGGTACTGAGGGGCCAAGTGGTCAATCGAGGTTCAATTATGGGGCACATACGCGGACAGGTAGTAACTTCTATTTGCCCCCGGTACCGACCATTCGAGTGGCATGAGTCAATCGTATGATCGAGGCCTCATTGAGGACTTCGGCCGATGGCGTGAGTTTTCGGCCGGCATGTGGGCCTGGATCTTCCACAAATTTACCGGGTGGGTGCTCATCGGCTATCTGTTCACACATATCGCCGTGCTGAGTACCTCTACTGTCGGTAACGGGCACTACTACACCCAAACGATCCAGGGTCTCGAAGGGCTAACCGTCATCCGAATCGCCGAAGTCGGACTGATCGCCGTGGCTGTCTTCCACATTCTCAACGGCGTCAGACTCCTCTTTATCGACCTCGGACTCGGACTGGAATCGCAGGACAAGAGCTTCTACGCGTCGCTGATCGTGACCGCCATCATCGTGTTGGCGAGCATTCCGACGCTACTCACGGGGGCGTTCTGAAATGGCGGAGCGCTACTCCTCGTTCCGAAGCGGCAGCATGTCGTGGTTCCTCCAGCGCGTTACGGCGGCGTTCCTCATCGTCGTGCTGGCGTTCCACCTCTTCATGCTCCACTTCGTCAACCACGCCGAGGACGTGACCTTCCTCGGAACGCAGGCGCGGATGTCCCAGTGGGGATACTTCGCCACGATGACGTTGTTCCTCCTCACGGCGACGTTCCACGGCGTGAACGGCGTGTACGCGGCCCTGCTGAACCAGGGTCTCACGGGAAGCCGAAAGACGGCGGTGAAATGGGTACTCGTCGTGGCCGGCCTCCTGCTGGCCATTCAGGGTATCTACGTCGCACTCACCATGAACGGGTTGATGTAAATGAGCACGCAACTATCCGAAGACGCGGACCAGGAAAGCGAGACCGAACGCACCGAAACCCCCGGCGACCGCCGACGGGCCGCGAAAGGGGGAAACGAACCATCGAAAGTGCAGGAATCGACCGA
>NZ_JBAWAC010000089.1:0-1683 GCF_049589095.1 Haladaptatus sp.
AGTACGAGGCGTGGGCCGCGCCGTCCTCGATTACCATCGAAACCGGCGTCGAGAGGAACGCGCTCTCGTCGTCCCCGTCTCCGGTCGCGCGAATCCCGCCGGACGTCGATTCCAGCGACGTCTCGGAACGGGCGTAATCGAACCGAGGAGCGAACGTCGCTTCCACGTCCACCGTTCCTTCGGTACAGGTCACCTTCCGATAGATAGCCTGGTCCTGATGCTCGTCGGCGACAGCTTCGCCGATGACCGGCATGAAATCGGTGACGGTCAACTCTCCGGACGCCGTCTCGAACGTCGTCTGGAGAACGTTCGTCCGGTCGAAATACTGTTGGTGGGCGTCGTACTCGGTGAGCGGCGCGATGGCAAACTCCCCACCCCGTTCGGCGTCGAGTATCGATCCGAACACGCTCGGGGATTCCATATGTGGGAAACAACACCAATCGACCGCACCGGTCGTGTCCACGAGCGCGCAGGTCTCCAGGTTCCCGATGAGACCGTGTTCCGAAATCGGCGTGAATTCACTCATCCGTGTCCGTTCCTCCCCGTTCGCCCGTGGTCCTCGCCGTTGGGCGAGAACCGACGGTTCCGTCGATAGTCGTTCTCATTCGATTTCCCCTTCGTCGTTCGAATCCGCGTGTCCTCACACCGTGTTCGGTCACCGGTACACCACGTCCAGGACGCCGTCCACGGACAGGTCGGCGAGCGTCGGTACCACGAGATCCGGAATCGGCGACGACTCGTCGGACACCCAGACGGTGGCGAACCCGTTTCCCCTCGCGGGGATGATGTCGTCGCCGAGGCGGTCCGCGACGTAGACGTACCCGTCCGCCACCCACTCGCGTTTCGCCATCTCGAACATTTCGTCCTTCGGCTTCATCGTCTCACGCTTCCCCGAGATGAGGACGTGCTCGAAGTAGTCGTCGATACCGTGGGTCGCTAGCTTCTCGCGCTGGATGTCGCCCTCGCCGTTCGTGATGATGCCGAGACGCGTCGATTCCGCGAACTCGCCGAGAACGCCCTCGGCACCGTCCACGAGTCGGGTGTTTTCCACCTTCCGACGCTTGAGCGAGGCGGTGAACGCGTCGGTATCGACATCGAGGCCGAGATGTTTCGTGAACGTCTTTACGGCTTCGCGGTAGCCGTCCTCGACGTTCCGACGGAAGTACTGCCGGACGAACTGGTCGAACGTCTCGACCTGCTCGTCGCGCAGGTCGATGCCGAACTCGGCGGCGGTCGGTACGATTTCGTCCTCCTCGCACCGCCGTTCGAGCAGCGTGCCGTCGATGTCGAAGTAGACGGCCACGGTCGACTCCTCGGGGTTCACATGTCCGTCCATGCTTTCGCCGCCGCTGGCCACGAGTATGACTCGCCGATCCATCGAGCGGAGATGATCTTCTTGAGGACGCGAGCGCCTGGCCCGCTGAAGGTGTTGAGCGGAATCCCGATGACGTCGTGTGCGACCGCCTCCTCCCCGACGGAGACGACGGTTCCCTTGTTGATGTACGACCAGTGGACGGGGTCGCGGCCGTCGATCATCCGCGCGACGTTGTTCCCGACGTGCTCGCCCTCCTCCATCGCCGCTTCGGCCGTCGGCGGCGGCACGTCGTCCGTGTCGGGATGGACGATCGCTTCCCAGGCGTCCTGTTCGGAGAGCGGCCCGCCTTCCGCGTCCTGATTCACGAG
>NZ_JBAWAC010000090.1:0-2055 GCF_049589095.1 Haladaptatus sp.
GTGTCGGGTTGGTCGTCGCCGCGGACGCTCCCCGCGGCGAACCGGATTCCGCGGAAGACCACGCGGCAGGCGCGGGTGCGGCGGCCTTCATCCTCGCGGCCGACGGCCCCGCCAGCGTCGTCGAACGGGCAGAACACACGACGGAATTCCCCGGAACGCGCTTCCGCGAGACCGGCGAGTCGAGCGTCGAGGGATTGGGCGTCACCAGCTACGACCGACGAGCGTTCTCGGAAACGCTCGCGGGCGCAGTCGGACAGGTAGATACCGGTGCTGTTGACGCCGTGGCGGTGCAGGCACCCGACGGGAAACTCCCGTACCGCGCCGCGGGTGCGCTCGGCGTCGGTATCGACGAGATTCGGGCGGGCGCACTCGTCCACGAACTCGGCGACACGGGCGCGGCGAGCGTCCCGCTGAGCCTGGCCAAATCCCTCGCCGACGGTCACGAACGAATCCTCGCCGCCTCGTTCGGCAGCGGCGCGGGGGCGGACGCGTTCGTGATCGAAACGGACGGCGACGTTCCCGTCTCGCTGACGCTCGACGGCGACGACCCCGTATCCTACGCCGAATATCTCCGACTGCGCGGCGACCTGACCTCCGGCCCGCCGAGCGGTGGCGGAGCGTACGTCAGCGTACCGTCGTGGCGACGCACGCTCAACCAGCGACATCGATTGCTCGCCGGGAAATGTCCCGACTGTGGCGCGCTGAACTTCCCGCCGGAGGGCGCGTGTAACGGTTGTAACTCGCTGGGCGAGTACGACGACGTGCGACTGACCGGCGAGGGAACCATCGAAGCCGTGACGACCATCTCGCAGGGCGGTGCGCCCCCCGAGTTCGCCGAACAGCAGGCCAAATCGGGCGACTTCGACGTGGCAGTCGTCGCCCTCTCCGGACCGAATGGCGGCGAGGCGAGCGTTCCCGCGCAGGTGACGGGTGCTGCGCCTGGAACCCTCGAAATCGGCGATTCGGTGGAGACGACGATGCGCCGTATCTATACGCAGGAAGGCGTCACGAGGTACGGATTTAAAGTTCGCCCGACGGGCGAACTTTAAATTATACTGGCGCTATGCTCCGACCGTAGTTCGAGATTCAGCCGAATGGCTGAATCTTGAGATCGGGTCGGGGTTCCGTACCGGTCGGAGGCTGAACCCCAACACGAGGGCAAGAAAACGGGGAGCAAACGAATGACCGACCCTCGACAGTTTTCCCATCACGGGCCGGAGATACTAGATACTCGTCAGTCGATTTCGGACGGACGTGACGGACTCCCGTCTCGAACTGATTGCTTCGAAAGAAATCTTGTCTCGTGTACCCCTACCCGAGACAATTAGTCGATTTTCCGGCGAGGATAAAAGCTTTCTGTAAACGATTGCAGTGACAATACGTTCGGCATAGTTCTCGGAAATCATATAGACAAGCCCTCGGTGATTAAGCGATACCGGTGACCTGCCGCCGTATCGGGACCGGAGATAAACGTTTTTCGTGCGTCCGAACGCGTTTTCGCACGATGAAGGTAGGCGTACTCGGAGCGGGGACGATGGGTCACGGAATCGCACAGGTGACGGCGATGGCGGGTCACGACGTGACGCTCCGCGACATCGAGGAGGAGTTCGTGAAGAACGGTATCGAGAGCATCGAGGCGAACCTCCAAGGAGGTGTCGAGCGCGACAAGGTCACGGAAGCCGAGAAGGAAGCCGCACTCGGCCGGATTTCCGGAACGACGGACCTCGAAGCGGCCGTCACCGACGCGGACATGGTGGTCGAGGCGGTGCCGGAGAAGATGGAAATCAAGCGCGAGACGTTCGCGGACGTGGAGGAGTTCGCGTCCGACGACGCGATCATCGCGTCGAACACCTCGTCGCTCTCGCTGACCGAAATCGCCAGCGCACTGAACGATCCGAGTCGGGCCATCGGGCTACACTTTTTCAACCCGGTGCACATCATGAAACTGGTCGAAATCGTGATTCCCGAGCAGAGTAGCTCGAAGACGGTCGAATTCGCGTCCGAGTTCGTGGACGGCATCGACAAGGTGGGCGTCGAGGTCAACGACTCGCCGGG
>NZ_JBAWAC010000091.1:0-9337 GCF_049589095.1 Haladaptatus sp.
GTTTGAGGACGGTCGATTTTCCGGCTCCCGTGGGGCCGACGAGGGCGAGCATGTTCCCCCGCTCGGCGCGCAGGTCGATGTCCTCGACGATTTCCTCTTTGCCGTAGCCAAAACTCACGTCGTCGTACTCGACGGTACCGTCGGTCACGGTCAGGTCGGGTGCGTCGGACGTTTCGTCCAACGTCCCGCGTTCGTTCATCAGGGTGTACACGCGGTCACTCGACGCCTCCGCGCGCTGGTAGATGTTGATTATCTGCCCGAATTGGGCCATCGGCCAGATGAACTGCTGGCTCAGGATGACGAAGGTGACGAACACGCCCGGTTCGAGCGCGCCGGTGAGCGGTCCCGGCGCGCCGGAGAGGAGCCAGAACCCGCCGATGCCGAACGTGACGGCGTAGCCGATGCCGGTCAGCAGGCTCAAGCCAGGGAAGAACGTGATGCGGGTCGTGATGGCGTCCCAGTTCGTGTCGTAGTACTCCCGTGACGCCTCCTCGATGCGTCCGGACTCGTACCCCTCGGCCGTCTCGGATTTGATGACACGGATGCCGCCGAGGTTGTTCTCCAGTCGGGAGTTGAGCGCGCCGACGCTGGCCCGCATCGCGGCGTACTTCGGCTGGATGGTCCGCACGAACAGGTACGTGAAGGCCGCAAGCAGCGGCACCGGCAGCAGCGCCACGACCGCCAGCGACGGGTTCAGCGTGAACAAGATGCCGCCGATGCCGACGATCATGACGCCGATGCGGAGCGCCGAACTCAGCCCGTCATTCAGGAACGTCTCCAACTGGTTCACGTCGTTGTTCAGAATGGACATCAGTTCGCCCGTCTGTTTGCCGTCGAAGAACGTCATGTCCAGCAATTGCATCCGGTCGTAGGTGTCCACGCGGAGTTCGTGCTGGACCCCCTGTGCGAACGCGTTCCAGCCCCAGCCTTCCACCCACGAGAATACCGCCCCCACCAGAAACGACGCGAGGACGATACCGATGGAGAGCCAAAGCTGTCCGGTCGGCGTGGTCGGGAGCCACCCCGAGGGAATCGGCCCGAGACGGAATGCCTGCTTGTTCAGGAATATCGCGTCGATGGCGATGCCGAGGATGACCGGCGGCAGGAGGCCCGAGAGGCGGCCGAGCACCGTCCCGATGAATCCCGCGAGAAATTGCGGGAAGTAGCCGCGGCCGTACTCCGCGAACAGCCGCCACATCGTGTGTCGCTCCTCGTCCCCGTCGAATCGTTTGGTGTCGTTAGTCGTGCTGAATGAAATCACCTGATCCGAACAGAGTAGGCGCTCAGCGGTTTTGTGTGTTTAGATGGTGGAAGTGAGTGTCGTGGTGGAGTGTGCGAGTGATAGCTTTTGATTCTACTTTCACTTTCACTCCGCTTTAATCTGCAACCGACAGGCATACCCTCATTCGGTCGCTGTCTGAGTCTAGATGAGCAAGGACTACATCGAAGTGCGGGGGGCCGAGGAGCACAACCTCAAAGACCTCGACGTGAAGATTCCGCGCGAGGAGTTCAACGTCGTCACCGGCCTGTCCGGGTCGGGGAAGTCCTCGCTCGCCTTCGAGACGGTGTACGCTGAGGGACAGCGACGCTACATCGAGAGCCTGTCGGCTTACGCCCGGAACTTCCTCGGGCAGATGGACAAGCCGCAGGTCGAGAACGTCGAAGGCCTGTCACCCGCCATCTCCATCGACCAGAAAAACGCGGCGAACAACCCGCGTTCGACGGTCGGAACCGTGACCGAACTACACGACTATCTGCGACTGCTGTATGCGCGCGTCGGCACGCCACACTGTCCGCAGTGTGGCCGCGAAGTCGGCGAGCAGAGCGCCCAGAACATGGTTCGCCGGGTGTTGGGCTTGCCCGAGGGAACCAAGGCGAAAATCGCCGCGCCGGTCGTCCGCGACCAGAAGGGCGCGTTCGCCGACCTGTTCGACGAACTCGTCTCGGACGGCTACTCCCGCGTGGAAGTGGACGGCGAGGAGTTCGACCTGACCCTCGACCGCCCGGAACTCGACAAGAACTACGACCACACCATCGACGTGATCGTCGATAGGGTAAAGGTCAGTCCGGAAGCGCGAAGCCGCATCACCGACAGCGTGGAGACCGCGCTGGAGGAGGCCGAGGGCGTCATGAAACTTATCGTTCCGGACCCGCCCGAGGACGTGAACCTCGGCTCGGAATCCCGTTCGACGGGCGACCTAGGTGGGGACGGCGACGAACGACTCGTCGTGGAGTTCTCCGAGGAACTCGCCTGCACGCACTGTGGCATCGACTTCCGCGAGATCGAGACGCGGAGCTTCTCGTTCAACAGCCCGCACGGTGCGTGTCCCGAGTGTGAGGGTATCGGCGAGACGAAGGAAATCGACGAGGACCTCGTCGTAGAGGACCCGAGCAAACCGCTGAAACACGTCTTCGAGCCGTGGAGCTACCAGCGGACCTACTACCGCCGACAGCTCGATTCCGTGGCGAAACACTTCGACGTGAGTCTGACGACCCCGTTCGAGGACCTCGACGAGGACGTCCGGCAGGGATTCCTCTACGGCACCGACGAGGACGTGCTGTTCAAGTGGAACACGAAGAACGGCATCCGACGCAAGGAAGAACCGTTCGAGGGCGTCATCCCGAACCTCGAACGACGGTACATCGAGACCGACAGCGACCGGGCGCGAAACCACATCGAGGAGTACATGGCCGTGACGGAATGTCCGGCCTGTGACGGGACGCGACTGCGCCCCGAGAGCCGGTCGGTGTACGTCGATGGCACGTCGATCTCGGAAGTCAACGGGATGTCCATCGGGGACGCGTTGGAACACTTCGAGAACCTCGAAGCCAACCTCACGGAACGGCAGAACCGCATCGCCGAGGAGATACTCAAGGAGATCCGTGCTCGACTCGGCTTCATGGAGGAGGTCGGCCTGCAGTATCTCACCCTCGACCGGGAGGCTTCGACGCTTTCGGGCGGCGAGAGCCAGCGGATTCGGCTGGCGACCCAAATCGGGTCGGGACTGGTCGGTGTGCTGTACGTGCTGGACGAACCCTCGATCGGACTCCACCAGCGCGACAACGACCGCCTGCTGAACACGCTGTGTGAACTCCGCGACCTGGGGAACACCCTCATCGTGGTCGAACACGACGAGGAGACGATGCGACGGGCAGACAACGTCATCGACATCGGACCCGGTCCGGGACGGCGCGGCGGCGAAATCGTCGTGCAGGGTGACGTGGACGAAGTGATGGCTCACGAGGACAGCATCACGGGCGACTACCTCGCTGGTCGAAAGAAGATTCCCGTCCCCGACGAACGACGCGAGAGCGAGGACAGTATCACGATTCGCGGTGCACGCCAGCACAACCTCAAGGACCTCGACGTGGACATCCCGGTCGGGAAGTTTACCGCCGTCACGGGCGTTTCCGGGTCGGGCAAATCCACGTTGATGCACGACATCCTCTACAAGGGATTGGCCCGCGAGATGAACGACAACACCTCGGTGGACCCCGGCGAGCACGATTCCATCGAGGGGATGGAGCACATCGAGAAGGTGCGACTCATCGACCAGTCGCCCATCGGTCGGACGCCGCGCTCGAACCCGGCGACGTACACGGGCGTGTTCGACTACATCCGGGAATCGTTCGCCGAGACGAAGCTTTCCAAACAGCGCGGCTACGAGAAGGGTCGCTTCTCGTTCAACGTGAAGGGCGGGCGTTGTGAGGAATGTGGCGGACAGGGAACCGTCAAGATCGAGATGAACTTCCTCTCGGACGTGTACGTCCCGTGCGAGGAGTGCGGCGGCGCGCGCTACAACGACGAGACGCTGGACGTGACCTACCGCGGTGCGACCATCGCGGAGGTGCTCGACATGTCCGTCGAGGAGGCCCACGAGTTCTTCGAACACGACTCGCGCATTCGCCGTCGTCTGAAACTGTTGAAGGACGTCGGTCTCGATTACATGAAACTCGGCCAACCGTCCACGACGCTCTCGGGCGGGGAAGCCCAGCGCGTGAAACTCGCCGAGGAACTCGGCAAGAAGGACGCGGGCGAGACGCTGTATCTGCTGGACGAACCGACGACCGGACTCCACCACGAAGACGAGCGCAAACTGGTCTCGGTGCTTCAGCGACTGACGGACAAGGGGAACACCATCGCCGTCATCGAGCACGAACTTGACCTCGTGAAGAACGCGGACCACGTCATCGATCTCGGCCCGGAGGGTGGCGAGAAGGGTGGTCACGTCGTCGCGACCGGCACGCCGGAGGAAATCGCGCGGACAGAGGAGTCCTACACTGGCCGGTATCTTCGGGATAAACTCCCTGCGATCGACCTCGATGGTCCACGTGCCGACAGGCCTGCACCGGCAGCGATGGACGACTGAAAATCGGCTCGTAACCACTGTTTCTCCCTCGATAATGGCGACCTTACCGCAGAGAATCGCACGCTTATACCTCTCAATCGTAATTAGTTTGAAAACTCCTGGCGGCTAAGCACTGGATAACAAAGTGTCGTCCGCGGTAACAACGCAGTCGTGTTACGTCCGGGTGGCGGTGGTATAGCCGAAACAACCGATTGCGACTTACCGGTGGCATGAGTTCGACTGATGGAACCCCACAAGAACTGTCCGAAGACCTCATCTTCGACGTTCTGAAAAATCGACGACGACGATACACGCTCCACTATCTGAAACAACAGGGGCGACCAGTGGAACTCAGCGAACTCGCCGAACAGGTGGCCGCGTGGGAAAACGACACCACGGTCGAAGGCCTGTCCGCGAACGAGCGCAAATCGGTGTACACGTCGCTGTACCAGACTCATCTTCCGAAGCTTTCGGATGCCGGTATCGTGGAGTACAACCAGAGTCGAGGTATCGTGGAACTCTCCGATAACGCCGCTCAACTGGAGGGGTACTTGCGTCCGCAGGACGAGTTCCCGTGGATTCGCTACTACCTCGGTCTCGCGATAGTGAGCGCGGTCCTCGTATTGGCCGATTTCCTCGGTATCCCGCCGTTTTCGGCCATCCCCGACAAAATCTGGGGTGTCCTCATCGTCGCCCTCTTCGCGTTTTCGGCGTTGGTTCATTACCTTCGCCGTCGGCAACTCGGGACGGGCGAACGGCCGCCGTCGGCACGGTAGCGACCCGAAACGAGAAACAAGCTATTTGACGGACGGGCCGTAATCGAGGATAATGCACGATTTCGTGGTAGTCGGTGCGGGGCCCGCCGGGTCGCGGTTTTCACGACGGGCTGCGAACGCGGGACACGACGTTCTCGTTCTCGAACGTGGACGAGTGGGGACGCCACTCGCGTGTTCCGGCCACGTCAGTACCGACATTTGGAACTTTACTCCCGATGGAGCACGCGACGAGCTTCTGCAAAACGAAGTCTACGGTGCTCGGTTCCACGTCGATGGACCGGGTTCGGCGGACCATCAGTTCTACAAGAAGGAAGTCATCTCCAACGTCATCGACCGGGTCGGTCTCGACCGGACGCTCGCCCGTGCCGCCGAGGATGCCGGAGTCGATCTGCGCGAAAACCACAGCGTCTCGGCGGTCGAGGAACACGGCGAATACGTCGATGTTACCGCGAACACGCCGGACGGAACCGAGACGTTTCGCGGGAAGATGGTGGTCGGCTGTGACGGCCCCGCCTCCCGCGTCCGACGGGAACTCCACCTGCCGGAACCGGACGAGAAGCTCCAAGGCGTGCTCGGTTTTACGACCGAAGACGACGGCGGCGATTTCGTCGACGTTCACCTGACTGCACCTCGGTTCTTCGCGTGGCGAATCCCCCGTGGAGCGGAGGGTGTCGAGTACGGACTGGCCGCGCCGCCGGGCGAGAGCGCCCGCGAGTTGTTCGACCGATTTACGGCGGACTACGGCGTCGAAATCGGAAATTTCTGTGCCGGGATGATTCCCATCGGTCCGGCACCGCGCGTCACCGCACATCGAGGATTCCTGATCGGCGACGCCGCCGCGCAGACGAAGCCGTTCACCGGCGGGGGGATCCTCTACGGGATGACTTCGGCCGATCACGCCGCCGAAACGGTCGATCCCGACGACCCCGGAACGCTCGCCGATTACGAGCGCGCGTGGCGGCGGGAACTGAAGAACGAGATCCGACTGGGCCACTGGCTACGGCGGGCGTACTCGCTCCCGAAACCGATCCAAACGGTCGGTCTCTCGGCGATGGAGGGCGAAATCGGCGTCCACATGGACAAACCCTCGTCGCTCTTCTCGACGAACCACCTCCGGACGTTGCTGAAACGCACCTCGTAGGCTCGGACTACTCGAAATAGCGTGTGATGCCGTCTCGATCCTGCCCCGATTTTCCGTTTTCATAATCCCCGTAACGACACGCTGGTTTCCTGTGGGACAGCGAGCGACGGATCGTACCGTCGTCCGCTTCCGATTCGTCGTGACGTACGAACGGTGAACTGGTAGTTTCGCCTCCGATCTCTAAATACACAGTCTATTAAATATTAATTTACAAAATCACTAGAGAAAATATTTTAAATGAGTTCTTCTTTTAGATGAATGGAACATGCCATCCAGACGTAACCTACTCAAGACGATCGGTGCGGCAGGCACGGCGGGACTCGGTGCGGTTGCGTTCAGTGGAACTGCGGCGGCCAAGCCGACGGTCCATTGGCAACCGGCCGATTCGAGCAACTACACGGCGGCGGACCGTGGTGCGGGACTGATCGACTGGGTCATCATCCACACCGTGCAGGGGTCGGCGAGCAGCGCGGCCAACTGGTTCCAAGACCCAGACGCGGACGTCAGCGCACACTACATCGTCGCCGAGGACGGCTACAAATATCAGAGCGTCAGCGACATCAACATCGCGTGGCACGCCGGTGACTGGGACTACAACAAGTACTCCGTCGGTATCGAACACGGCGGCTACGTCAGCGGGACTTACGAGGAAGCGCAGTACGAGGCGTCGGCCAAACTGGCCAGTTGGCTCTGTGACCAGTACGGCGTGCCGAAACAGCACCCGACGAGCGTCCCGAGCGACGCCGCGAACCCGGCCAACGGCGGTATCATCGGGCACTCACAGGTCCCCTCCAGCAGCCACACCGACCCCGGTTCGAACTGGGATTGGGACCACTACATCGACCTCGTCAACTCCTACTGAGGTGAGCAGTCGAACGACCCGTTTTTTCACCGCTTGTCCCGGGCCATCCGTTCGAATCGCCGGACGAGATACCGAATCGACACGCCGAACGAGAGGACTCCAAGAAAGAGGAAGGCGACGAAGCGAAGCCCAATTCCGTCAGTGACCCCCGCGACGAGTGCCTTCACCGGCCAGTAGAGCGGCACGACTCCGACGACGTACTGCCACGGTTCGGGGAGCAACGCGATTCCCGCGACCGGCACGATCAACAGCAGGCCGAGCAGTTTGTTGATGACCACACCCTCGATGGAGTCGCGTGCCAGCCCCGCGAACAGGAACGTGATCGTCGGTCCCGCCAGTGCGACGACCACCGTAACGGCCACGAGCACGAGCGGCGGTACCCGGACGAGGCCGAACAGCATCACGGTCGGAATCGTCACGGCCGCACCGACGAGATACGCGGTCGCGCCGCGGTAGCGAAGGTAGCCACGGCCGGTCAGGGGCGTCGTCCGGAGCGCGGCCAGCACGCCTTGCTCGCGGTCTTCGAGCACGAAGAAGCCGACCACGAACCCGTAGATGTAGGGCGGGAAAGTGACGACGAATCCGAGTACCAGCGGATAGTACGGCACGAGCGAGATGGTCGGGAGATAGTGCTGGTTGAGGAAGGGGAGTGCAACGTGTGCGAGCAGGGCGAGCAGTAGCGGGCCGGTTCCCGCGACGAGGAGAAGCGGGTCACGGAACCACTTCTTCCCGTCCGCGAGCGCCATGCCGCCGACTGGTCCCAGATCACGAACCGCTCCGAGGCGGGACGATTTCGCCTCGTTCCACCCGTTCGTTTCGCTCCGGGACGGACGGTGCTGTACGATGTGGCGATGGAACTCCCGCTCCGCCACGGCGAACGCGAGGAGGCTTCCGAGCGACAGGTAGCCCACCGCGTACACGAACTCCACCGATCGAATCCCGTGAAACGCGCCGTCGATGAGTATCAGGGCGGGACGGACGGGAAGCAGGTAGAAAACCGGCGTGTCGAAGAGACCGAAGAACGACAGCAGCGGTGCGTACAGTACCGCGCCGTACAAAAGCGCGCTCAGGAAGTAGTCGTTTATCGAGTCGAACCGGGCAACGCTGACGAAGCCGACGAGGACGAACGGAATCGACGTGAGCGCCACGCCGAGCACCAGTAGGGGGACGTTCACGCCGCTCGGATGGACGACGAGGGCGAGCACCGTCGCCACGACGACCGCGAGAAGGGTCAGGGACGCGACTTTGGAGACGAGGTAGCCCCGGACGCCGAGCGGCGAAACGACGAGGGCGTCGAGGACGCCCTCGCGTTTCTCGATGAGGACGAGTGCGGCGATGAAGTAGAAACCGAGGACGGCCGGGTCGGAGAGGACGATGAACACCAACCCCCGCTCGGCCACCGATGCCGGGAGTTCGAGTCCGACGAACGCGACGACGTAGAATGCCGTCAATACGGCGTACACGGTGTAGAAGCCGTACCGACGCTGAAGTCGTACGTCCCACCGAACCATCGCGGCGACCGGATTCACTCTAACCGTTCCCCCGTCACTTCGAGGAAGACGGTCTCCAGCGTGGCCTCCTCGGTGTGGAGCGTTTCGATGTCGTTCCCCGCAAGCAGGGACTCGAATTCCGCGCTCTCGTTCAATCCGTCGAGCGCGAATCGCTCGGTTTCGGGACGGCCGTTCTTCCGATACTCCACCCGAACCGTCCGCGACCCGTACTCCCGTTTCAACGCCTCGGGTTCCCCGACGAGCGGAATCCGGCCGTTCACGATGAACGCCACCCGGTCACAGAGTTGGTCGGCGACGGTCATGTCGTGGGTCGTCAGGAACACCGTCGTGCCAGCGTCGCGGAGGTCGGCGATGGCCGTCTTGATCCGCTTCGCGTTGCCGGGGTCGATACCGCTCGTCGGTTCGTCCAGAAAGACGAGTTCGGGGTCGTGCAGGAGTGCACGGATGAAGTTGAGACGCATCGCCATCCCCTTCGAATAGGTGCCCACGCGCCGGTCGATGGCGTCCGCAAGCCCGACGAGCGAGAACAGTTCCTCGATATCCCTCGTTTCCGTCCGGTGGAGCGACGCGAACAGTTCGAGGTTCTCGCGGCCGGTGAGTTTGGGATATTGGTTCGGGGATTCGGCCGAAACCCCGATTCGGTCGTAGTAAATGCCGTCCCAGTCGCGGACCTCCCGGTCGAACACGCGGACGGACCC
>NZ_JBAWAC010000092.1:0-7414 GCF_049589095.1 Haladaptatus sp.
ATGATCACCCTTGGCGTGATGCGCCCGATCTGGAGCGCCGTCCAGAACCGGTCGTTCGAGGACGGAGAGAACGAGCCGTTCTTTGCGATTTTCGACGAGTTCGATGCCATCGCGAGTCAGAATCTCGATGTCAAAAATATGCTTGCACGGGCACGTTCAATGCGCCTATCGGTGACGATAGCCTGCCAGTACCCCGAGCAACTCAAAGAAGCGGGCGTACTGAGCGCCGTCAAAGCGAACTGTAACAACCCGGTGATCTTCCGACTCCCGAACGACGAGGACGCCCGACCCGTCGCGAAGCTGTTCAAAGGGTATAATGAGGAGGATTTGATGGAGACCGAGAACTACCAGGTCTGGACACGAATCCCGATCAAGGGCGGGATGCAGTACTCGGACCCACTGAAAATCCATACGTTCGCGCCGTATCCACCACTTCGGTCGGAAGGGGACGCTGAGGACGTGATTCATCGGAGTCTCAGTACCTCACAAAGCATCCTCGGCCAACTGTTTCTGAAGCCTGAGTTCTGTGTCGGAGCGGTTGCTCTGACGGTCTCGACGAGAGAAGCATGGACGAATCGAAGGCGAGCCGTCGCTGTCGGCGGCGGTCTGCCGCCGACGCGACAGCGTCGCCACTCATACCGCAGGCTAGCCCGACCGAAAGTTACCGGGTAAACCGGTCGTCCGGTGGCCGGTTCGCGGGGACGGCCCGACGCGTCGCGAGGGCCGTCCACGCTGCCCGTCGGACCATGTTGATGAACTCCTTGAACGACCATTGCCAGAGGCGACGCCCCCCACGGCGGGGCGTCGCCACGTACTCCCAATGTAGAAACCGCCAGACGTTCTGTAACAGCAAGCTCACCACCACGTACAACAGCCGTACGACCGGATTCTGTGTTGAGGTCGTCGCAATACTTTGCTCGGAGAGTCGATAGCTGGCCTCGATACCGAAGCGTTTCGCGTAGTGGTATCGAGCGTCTCGTGGCGTGTCGATGAACGGCGCGTCAGCGGCGTAGCCGTGACGCGCCACGCCGTGTTCATCGTACCGCCCGTTCTGGTAGGTACAGTCGATGTAGACGGGAAAATCGACGGTCCAGCTGTGACCGTCGAGTTTCGCCGTCAGACTGTGTTGAATCACGCGACTCCAGCCTTCCGAGAGTTCTTGCTTGATCGTCCGTCCCCAACGGACGATCGGCATAACGTAGGCGTGGTTGTGTGCCTGAAGCAGCGTCAAACACTTACTATCGTAGAATTCGCGGTCAAGGTAGACGGCCTTGACACCGAGGTCAAGGCCGTCAAGGATGCCAAGAAACTCTGCGAGGACGCCGCTGGCGGTGTCGCCGTCGGTAAGACGGCGCACCGCCAGTGTGTAGCGTTTGTTCTTCACACGCGCGTAGAGTGTGGCGTAGGCGTGGAACGCGGTGGTTCCACGCTTCGCTTGCGAGTGATAGAGACCGTCCGTGTCGTCTTCGTCGCCATAATAGGGCCGCAGGTGGAGGTCAGCGACGACCTCCACCTGCTCGGGGAGTACATCGAGAACGTCCTTCTGGAGGAGTATGTTGCCAACTTGTTCGAGCGTCTCAAGGTCGAACTTGGTGCGAAGATGGTAGAGAACTGAATTTTCGTGAGGCGCATCTTTGCTGTTCTCACAGAGCGTAGAGACCGAGGTCCCGTCGGCGCACGCGCCGACGAGGACCTCGTAAATGCCTTCAGCGTCGAGTTTGGCGTTTTCAGCGAAGGAGAGAGCAACTTCCTCGTCAAGAGAGTTGACGAGGAAGTTAAGGACCTGGTCCTCGTGGATTTCATTGTCTGCTTGCTTGGTTTTAGACACACCTTCTGCAAGCAGACGTCTCAACTAACCGGCTTTGTGATGTACTGAGGCTGAGCTACGAGCGTTTCGCTCGTAGCCGTTCGAACTCATCGTCGTCGATCTCGCCGCGGGCGTATCGCTCTCGAAGTACCGCCGCTGCGGAGTCTGTTTTGCGCTCGGTCTCGCGGCGTGTAGCGAGGTACACGAGTGCAAGAGGTATCACAATGAAGACGCCCATCCAAAGGAGTCCCCAGAGACCCATCCACTCGGGACCAGCCATCCAGCCGTCACCCCACATGTGACCGCCCCACGAGTGGGCGCCGCCGATAGCCCCGTTGGTGTGAGCGACGACCGTTCCCGTCGTCGTTGCGAGGAGCGTCGTCGCGAGAGTGGCCAGCGTCGCAGTTCTTGTTTCGAGTCGGCGTGCGAGAGTCATGTTTAGTTCACCCTTACATCTAGTACTACAACGACTGATGAATTATATCGAGTTGCTGATTCTTGTCCCCTGAGAACGTAACTTCGTCGCACGTCGCAATTTCATCATCGCGTTTCGTATACATATTCGCAGCCATCACGATTGTTCCTTAAACACAATATTAGTGGCGGACGAACCGTGAGATGGTTATGAGCTACACGATGACCCGCCGACTCGATGGTCCGTTTCAAGATGTTGTCGACTCGACCGTCGACGCGCTAGAAGCCGAGGAGTTTGGCGTGCTGAGCGACATCAACCTACAAGCGAAACTCGAAGAAAAACTCGGTCTCGAGGGATATCCGGAGTACCGCATCCTCGGCGCGTGTAACCCACCGCTAGCCGAACAAGGACTGGACGCTGAACGCGATCTTGGCGCACTGCTGCCCTGTAACGTCGTCGTCTACAAGAACGACAGCGACGTGGTCGTCAGCGCCGTTGACCCCGATACCCTGCTGGGTGTCGTCGAGAACCCAGCTCTCGACGATATCGCCGAAGATGTTCGCGAACGATTCGCCCGCGTGTTAGATGAGGTCGCTGCCGAGTACTGACAAGCTATTCTGCTGGTGATTGGCACTTCGTTCGACCTGACCTGGTTGGTCCCGTTGCCTGCGGTGGCCGCCTAAATCTCCCCCCGTTCATATTCAGGTGTTCTTTCAGAATCTTTCGTTCTATCCCCAATACTGCTCCTTATTGTGCTTCAGTTCGTACGCTGATCAATGACGGACGATTCACGTCTCTCGCGACGCGCCCTCCTCCGTGGACTCAGTGTCACAGGAATTGGTTCCCTCGCTGGCTGTTCCTCTAGTTTTGTCTCCCCATCCGACGACGAAAAGACAGTCGCCCCACGGCCAACGGTGTCGGGCGACCTGGACGTACAAACAACACTGACTGCATCTCCCGGAACGGTGTCACCGGCCTCTTCGTCGGCACAGAATTGGCTGTACAACGGATCGTTCCCTGGCAGCGAACTCCGCGCCACCGAAGGCGACATCGTTCGCGTTGATTTGCAGAACCGTCTCCCCACAGAAACGACGGTCCACTGGCATGGCCTCCCCGTCCCCAACAGTATGGACGGCGTGCCGAACGTGACTCAACACCCGATTCAGCCTGACGAGACGTTTTCGTACAAATTTCGGGCTGAACCGGCGGGAACGTACTTCTTCCACAGCCATGTTGGTCTCCAACTTGACCGTGGACTGTCTGCACCACTCGTAATCGAAGAGAAATCGCCGCATGTCGAGTATGACCGCGAATACACCGTCGTGTTCGACGACTATCTCACCCATGCACCTGAACCACTCGAGGGATCGTCGAGCGGTGGTGGCGGAATGGGCGGTATGGGTGGCGGTGGAATGGGGGGGATGATGGGTGACCAACGGCCACCGTATGCTGGCTTGCTCGTGAACGGTCGTCTCCCGGAAGATCCCGCCACATTCGACGTCAAGGAGGGAGAACGGGTCCGCCTACGCTTTATTAATTCCAGCAGTGCGACTGCATTCCGTGTCGGTATTGCCGGTCACAAACTACGGATATCGCACACTGACGGGCGACCCGTTGACACCGTCTCGGTCGATTCGTTCGTTTTCGGTGCCGGTGAACGCTACGATGCCATCGTCGAAGCGACGAATCCCGGTGCATGGGAAATACGAGGGGAAGCAGTCGATGGCTACGAACAGCCAGCTCGTGCAATTCTCCAGTATGAGAATACACCAGGGTCATTAGCTGGTCTCAATTCGTGGGGGCGGACACTCCAGTATAGCGATCTGCAAGCAAAGCAACTCCCGAAACAACTCCGTGGAAGTCCCGATCGGACGTTCGACCTGACGCTATCGCCTGAGATGGGTGGTTCGTATGGCTGGCTCATCGATGGGCAAGCATATCCCGACGCTGATCCGTTACAGATTCGGGAAGGCGAACACGTCCACGTGAAGATGACGAATCGAAGTCCAGTGCTTCATCCGATGCACCTCCACGGGCATTTCTTCCGGGTCGGAGACGCAATGAAGGACACGGTTATCGTGCCGGGTCATATGGGGTCAGTGACGTTCGACTTTTTGGCTAATAACCCCGGTAACTGGTTGTTCCACTGTCACAACCTCTATCACCTAGAATCCGGGATGGCTCGTGTCGTAGAATATATCCAAGATTAGTTGTTTGGGATTTGTGGTGATCACGGTGCGGAACGCACCACAGCTCGTCTAATTACCCCACCGGTCACGACGACGGAACAGGACGAACCGCAACAAGCCACCTTCCACTGTTTCAGTCAACTCGATTCTGCCATGACTGGTCTTGAGCACACGCACACCCCCAGTGACACGACTATCCGTTGTATCGGTCCGCTCACCACCATCGCCCACCTGCCACAGCTCTCGACACCAGGAGACGACACTGCGTCCCAGTGGAGGTACCTGCAAATGAATGAGACCACCACTTCCGGAGAGTCCAGTATTCTCGATGACTACGATGTCTCGGTCAGCGACCTTGTCGAGCACGTCCAGACACTCACTGACAGCATTGGCAACCTCGAGCAGGAAGTCGCCGAGAAAGACGAGCGAATCGATGAACTCGAACAACGAGTCGATGCCAGAGAAGACAAGGCAGACGAAGCGAAAGCCCACAGAAAGGCACTTGTCCGCAAAACGCAGTCCTCTGGCGAACACATCGATGAGTTGCAAGCCCACGAGTTCGAGAAAGGGCCCACCTGCTCGCCGACAACGTCGACAAAGACCGTATCCTCGTCGAATGTCCTCGAACACGCGAAGAACGTTGCCAAGACGAACGACGTGATGGTCACACGACTCAATTATCGAGAGGTCGCAACCCACTACGGCTGTACGTACACGAACGATGGCTATCGCGTCATGGAAGAGATGGCCGAGCGCGTTCCCGGCCTAAGTCACAACGGGAGACTATCGCGTGAAGACATCTCAACCAGAAACGTAACGGGCAAAGTTTCGGCCGATGCCAGCAAAGTGTGTCAGCGATTAGCCGCCAGGTTATCACAGGGAGCATTGACAAAAATCGACTAAATGAAAGCGATCAGTCTCCTGCACTGATACTTTGGAACTCGAAATTGGGCGATCGGGATTCAAATCGATCGAGAGCGAATTCATCGAGTGGGAACGAGCATTCACTACCCGTGATGAGAGTTCGGATTGCCGTCGCTGCAACGGGTGCACTCATCACACCCCGACCATGGAAACCAGTCGCTACTAACAGTCCCGCGGGACCATCATTCGGTGCATCGATTATCGGCCTCGTATCGGGTGTTGCGCCGTCGATCCCGGCCCACCCGTTGACGAATCGAGCTCTTTCGAACCCGTGCATGAATTTCGGGAGAAGAGTGGCGACGTGATTTCGGAACGCCTCATCATCATTCGTACTTGCGTGTTCGGGAGCATTTTCGGCAAACGACCAACCGCCGACGAGTAGGTCTCCGTTCTGTTCCGGGCGGAAGTAAACGTGTTCACCTGGAACCCATCCCATCGGAACATCCGTCACCAAACCATTTTCGAGCGTAAGTACGACACACTGCGTTCGGTACGGCTGAATGGGAAGTTGGAGATAATCACGGAGAAAGCCCTCGCTCCGCCAACCAGCAGCGACGACGACAGATGGAGCGGAATAGGTACCTGAGGTTGTTTCGACACCTTGAACTTCTCCACTATTGGTTCGGATATCTGTTACCGTGGTTTTGGTCTCAAACGTCGCTCCTCTCGACGCTGCGTCCTTTTTGAGTGTCATCGCGAACGTGTAGGGGTCGACGAACCCGGTGTCGTCGTACTTGATTGCACCGACATACTCGGAAAGGTCGAACCGAGGATAGGCCGCTTCAACCTGGTTAGCTTCGACGAACGAGACATCAATTCCCTTGGAAGCAAGGCGCTTCACGCGTCTTCGAGACTCACCTTCACGATCTAGGGTAACGAGTTCAAGACTTGGACACTCGGTGAAGGTAAATTGTCCAGTCCCGTCGTACCGTCGAAAAAATTCGATGGCGTGGTTGGCGATCGCGGGAACATCGGAATATGATGGTGCCATCGTGATTTCACCTGCAGCGAGCGCCGATGCCTCCCCTGCGATTTGT
Source organism: Haladaptatus sp. (assembly GCF_049589095.1). Taxonomy (NCBI): domain Archaea; kingdom Methanobacteriati; phylum Methanobacteriota; class Halobacteria; order Halobacteriales; family Haladaptataceae; genus Haladaptatus; species Haladaptatus sp. Next base: position 6,373 of record NZ_JBAWAC010000092.1, read on the forward strand.
CCCCGCTCCAGAACGACTACATCATAATCACTCGCTAAGGTACGAGCGATAGCACACCCGATGACCCCACCACCAATGATGATGACATCGTCGGACTCACCCGTCATCGTATCCCCTGTCGTACCTCGCCGTGATGGACAGCGGATGAGTCGCTGGTCTCCAAGATCGACCAGTGATCTCGAGTACTCATGGTTTACTCGTACTCATGGTCCACAGCACGAAACGCCTCTTCTGCGGCTTCGAGTGCGTTGTCGATCTGCTCTTCTGTGTGTGAATAGGTGGTGAAGAAACGCTCACCCTGCATTGGATTTCCGAATAAGACGCCACTGGCGGCGGCTTCGAGCCACCAATCAGCGAACTGGTCCTCGTTGGCGTGCCAGGTATCACGGTAGCGGTGAATATCGTGGTCGGTCATGTACACCTGGCCCATCGAACCGATGTGTTGGACGTTGGCATCGATGCCGACGTCGTCGGCTACTTCCTGGAGACCGGTGAACAGACGGTCGCCGAGACGGTCGATATGCTCATAGACGTCCCGCTCGTCGAGGATTTCGAGTGTCTTCAACCCGGCCGCGGCTGAAACCGGATGACCGTTGTAGGTCCCGCCGTGGAACGTCGAGGTGTTCCACTTTGATGCTTCCTTCTTTCGCGGAGGGATGATCTCGTCCATGATTTCGGATTTGCCACCAAACCCAGCGATCTGGTAGCCGCCACCGGCAGCTTTGGCAAACGTAGTCATGTCGGGGGTGATGTCGAACCGTCCTTGTGCACTCTGCGGACCGAGTCGGAAGCCCGTCATGACTTCGTCCCAGATCAGAACGATTCCCAGTTCCTCCGTGAGGTCTCGGAGGAATTCGTGGTAGTTGTCACGCGGTAGGAGACAGCCACAGGAGAACATCACGGGTTCGATGATAACCGCCGCGAGATCGTCGGCTTGTTCACGGAGGATTTGCTCGGTCGCTTCCTTGTCGTTGTAGGGGAACACGACGACGGTGTCGCTGACGACGTCGGGAATACCCGTTCCGTAAGGAACGGTGTTGGG
>NZ_JBAWAC010000093.1:0-4218 GCF_049589095.1 Haladaptatus sp.
CGAGCGCGAACGACGCACAGACGATAGTGGAACTCGCCGAGGAGACCGAATTGAAACCGGAGACGGTGACGGGTGCGGTCTTCGAACTCGAAGACGAGGGACTGCTATCGATCGACGAACGAACCGAGGAATCCGTCTCGCTGACCGAAGAGGGCGAGGAGTACGCCGAGGACGGACTGCCGGAAATCGCCCTCTACGAGGCGGCCATCGACGCCGGGGCTGACGACGATTCCATTCAGATGGGCCAAGCCATCGGCCAGTCGGGACTCGGCGGTCCGCAGGTGAACATCGCTCTCTCGAACTACGCCCGGAAGGGGTACGGGACCATCGATAGCGGCGAAATCACCGCCGACCCCAACGCGGACCCGGACGAGGACGACGAAGCGAGCGCGCTCTCGGCGCTCGCTTCTGGAGAATCAGTCGAGGATGCTGACGTACTCGACCAGTTGGAGAGTCGCGGCCTCGTCGAGCGCTCCGAATCGACGGTTCGCTCCGTGACGTTGACCGAGGCGGGCGTCACCGCGATGATGGAAGGTATCGAAGCGGCCGAGACGGTCGGCCAGCTAACTCCAGAATTGCTCACGACCGGTGAATGGCGCGACGTGGAGTTCGCCGAGTACAACGTCGCGGCCGACGCCGAGCGAGTCGACGGCGGGAAGGTTCACATCCTGCGCCAGACGGCGAACCGCGTCAAGGACGTACTCGTCGGGATGGGCTTCGAGGAGATGAACGGTCCGCACGCGGACGCGGACTTCTGGATCAACGACTGTCTGTTCATGCCTCAGGACCACCCGGCGCGCACCCACTGGGACCGGTTCGCGCTGTCGAACCCCACCGAAATCGGGGACTTGCCGGAGGACCTCGTGGAGCGCGTCCACAGCGCGCACCTCGAAGGTGTCGGCGAAAATGGCGAGGGATATCACTCGCCGTGGGACGAGGATTTCGCGCGAGCAATCGCGCTTCGCGGGCACACCACCTCGTTGTCGATGCGATACCTCTCGGGCTACGCGCAGGGCGAGTTGGAACCGCCACAGCGCTTCTTCAGCGTCGAAAAGGTGTACCGCAACGACACGCTCGACCCGACTCACCTGCTGGAGTTCTTCCAGATCGAGGGCTGGGTGATGGCCGAGGACCTCTCGGTTCGTGACCTGATGGGCACGTTCGAGGAGTTCTACGCCCAGTTCGGGATCACGGACATCCAGTTCAAACCGCACTACAATCCGTACACGGAGCCGAGTTTCGAGCTGTTCGGTAACCATCCCGAAACGGGTGAACTCATCGAAATCGGGAACAGCGGGATGTTCCGTCCCGAGGTGCTCGAACCCCTCGGCGTCGAGTGCGACGTGATGGCGTGGGGTCTCGCCTTGGAACGCCTGCTGATGTTGATGTACGGCTTCGAGGACATCCGCGACGTCCACGGGACGCTGTGTGACCTCGAACTGCTCCGCGACGTGGAGGTGATTCACTGATGCCAACTGTCGATGTCAACCCCGACGAACTGCGACAACTGACCGGTCACGACGAAAAGAGCGACGACGAACTCAAGGAGGACATGTTCGGCCTCGGTCTGGAGTACGAGGGCGACACGGAGGACGGCGACATGCAGTTGGAGTTCGCCCCTGACCGCCTCGACCGTCTTTCCATCGAGGGTGTCGCGCGCTCGCTTCGCTACCAGTACGGCGACGACAGCGGCGTTTACGTCCCGAAGCTGAACGACGCGGACTGGACCATCGAGGTGGACGAGAGCGTCCCCGAGGAACGCCCCTACGTCACCGGTGCGGTCGTCCGCGGCGTGAACCTCAGCGAGGACGCGCTCGACTCGCTCATCCAACTGCAGGAGAAACTCCACGCGACGATGGGTCGCAAACGTGCGAAAGGTGCCATCGGGATTCACGATTTGACGATGCTCAAGGGGAGTTCGGCCACCGAGGAGGGCGGCAACTCCATTCGCTACGTCGGCGTCGACCCCGACGGCGACCGGTTCGTGCCGCTCGACGCGGACGCCGAGATGACGCCCGACGAAGTCCTGCGTGCCCACCCGACCGGCGAGAAGTACGCCGATCTAGTCTCGGAGTACGACCGCTACCCGGCCATCTACGACGACATCGGTCTGTTCTCGTTCCCGCCGGTGATCAACGGCCGCCGGACCGAGGTCGAAGCCGACTCGCGCAACCTGTTCGTCGAACTCACCGGAACCGACCAGTGGACCATCGACAAGATGTGTGCCATCATCTGCTACGCGCTCGACGCCCGCGGCGGCACCATCGAGGAAGTCGAAGTCGAATACGACGACCGAACGCTGGTCCGACCGAACTTCGAGGTGACGACCAAGGAGGTCACCCACGACCGTATCGAGACCCTGCTCGGTATCGAGTTCACCCCGGACGAAGTGCTGGACCTGTTGGCCCACTCCGGCCTCTCCGGCGAAGCCGAGGAGACCGACGACGGGGGCGTCGTCTACGAGGTGGAAATTCCGCCTTACCGCGTGGACGTGCTCCACCCCGTAGACATCGTGGACGACATCGGCCGCGCATACGGCTTCAACGACCTCTCGCCCCGCTACCCTGACGTGGGGACGGTCGGTGGCCGACACGAGCGCTCGCAACTCGAAGACGCAGCGCGCGAGGTTCTCGTCGGTCTCGGCTTCGAGGACCTGCTCAACTTCCACATGATCAGTGAGGAGGAGAACTTCGAACGCATGCGTGTGGAACCCAGCACCGACGTCGTCGGCGGGGGCACTCCGGCGACCATCAAAAACCCCTACAGCGAGGATTACACCATGCTCCGAACGTGGGCGCTTCCCTCGCTCATGATGGTGCTGGAGAACAACACTCACCGCACGTACCCGCAGGACCTCACGGAAATCGGTCTGGCGGCGGCGGTTGACGACTCGGAGAACACGGGCGTCGCCGAACACCGGACCGTGGCTGGCGTCCTCGCGCGCTACGACGCCTCCTACGAGGACGCCAAGGCGCGTCTACAAGCCATCGCTCGCAACTTCGACGTCACCCTCGAAACGCCGCCGACGGAGCACCCGTCGTTCATCTCCGGCCGTGCGGCCGCCGTCGTCCTCGACGGAGAGACGGCCGGAATCGTCGGCGAAATCCATCCGGAAGTGCTCGTTGAGCACGACCTGGAGGTTCCGGTCACCGGATTCGAGTTCCGGCTGGACGCACTAGAGTAACGACTAACTCCTTTTCGTGTGGCGGTTTTTCTATGAACTACGAATTTCGTCCTATCACAGTGGACGATGTGCGCGCCATCGTCTCGTGGCACTACGACCCGCCGTACGATTTCTACGACATGGAAAGCGACCCCGAGGACTTGGCGCGGTTCACGAATCCGACTAACTGGGACGACAAGTACGCGGTGTTCGGTGCGGATGACGAACGCGTCGGCTTCTTCTCGTTCGAATTCTCGGATGGCACGCTCGAAATAGGGCTCGGAATGTGTCCCCACCTCACTGGACGAGGCAACGGACGGTCGTTCGTCGAAGCCGGGTTGGCGTTCGCTCGGAAGGAGTACGACCCCGAGCAGTTCTCCCTCGCCGTCGCGACGTTCAACGACCGCGCGATTTCTGTCTACGAGAAGGTTGGATTCGAGCGCGTCGAGGTGTTCGTACAGGAAACCAACGGTGGGGAGTACGAATTTCTCGAAATGCGGCGTGATGCCTGACGAGTGATTCTCTACGAAAGGTCCGTTCCTATGGCGTCCTCGATACTGTCGTAGCCGTCCCGATCGAGGAGCTCCAGCAGTCCTTCGTTGATATCTCGGGCAATCGACGGCCCTTGATAGATGAGACCGGTGTACAACTGGACGACGTGTGCACCTGCACGAATCTTCTCGTACGCGTCCTCGGCGGTGAAGATTCCCCCCACACCGATGATCGGCACGTCCACCCGTTCGGCGGCGAATCGAATCATCTCCGTTGCACTCGTTTGGATCGGCATTCCCGATAGCCCGCCATCTTCGTCGCGGTACTCGCTGCGGAGCGTTTCGGGACGGTCGGTCGTCGTGTTCGTGGCGATGACGCCATCCAACCCGAGTTCCGTTACGAGGTCGAGTGCGTCCGCTATCGCTGGCTCCGGCAGGTCCGGCGAGAGCTTCACGAGTAACGGACTCGCGCCTGCATCCTGTAGCGTCGTCAAGATCCGTTCGAGATTCTCGCGGTTCTGTAGTTCACGTAGACCGGGCGTGTTCGGACTGGAGACGTTCACG
>NZ_JBAWAC010000094.1:0-4823 GCF_049589095.1 Haladaptatus sp.
GATCCCGGATGATGGAGCGACTGAAGGAGTACTTAGAGGAGAACGCGCCGGAACGGGCGTACGTCAACCTCATGGCCGACGTGGAGGGCTTTTACGAGCAGTTCGGCTTCGAGTACACTGCCCCCGCCTCGCGCGGGATGTACCGTCGAATGTGAATCGAAGATATTGCTATCGTTACTCCGAACGCAATCCCGTCGTTAATCCCGAAGGAATCGGTTGGAGGAGGTCTGTGGACCGAGACGGTCGCGGTGCGGGGTGGTCTTCATGCGATTCGGCGACTGAAATCGAAGAAAAAGAACGATTCCCTCGGAGCGGGTGTTCCGGCCCGGAAGTCGTTGTCGTAGTGAAACCACAATCGGAGCCATCTCGTCGTGAACAGGCTCGTCCGAGGTATTTTTCAGCTCACAGCCCCACCCCAATCATGTGCGAGAGTTCCCGTTCGAACTGAAACTATGCACGCACCTCGAAGCGACGACGGAGCGGATCATCGCCCGGCAAATCGGTGCCGGTGTCCACGCACCGTCGAATCGGGTTATCGACGTGCTGTGCGTCGAACCCGGCCCGGAGTTCGCGGCGCGGACGGAACTCACGAGTGAGCGGATTCCCGCCGCCGCCATCGAGAGCGACGTGGGCGTCGGCGAGGCGTGCTACTGGCGGGACGCGTTCGACACGTCGTCGGAGTACGCCCGCGAGGTGGTCGAGCGGGCGGTCGAAATCGGCTTTTACGAGCGCGAGCGGAGGGGCGGCCGGGAGTACGTCCGGCAGGTGGCACGCTATCCCGACTGGTTCGGGCGGTTGATCGGCATCGAGAACAAACCGGACCTCGCCGCGCCCGGTGACCTCGAAACCCAACTCCGGAAGGACGTGAGTCTGGCACTGGTGGACGAGGTGATCCTGGCGACCGAGAGTTACGTCACTCGCGCGCATCTGAATCGGATTCCGGAGACGGTGGGCGTCTGGCGGTTCGACGCCGAAGCGGCGAGGGTGGAGGTGGTTCGAGAGCCGACACCTCTCGACAGCGAAGGGGCGGGAACCGAACTGATCGATACGCACGTCGGGCGAACCGACGTTCGCGTGGCGAGCGCCGCGTCGAAGGAAAAACGCCGAAGGCGGATGGCGGAGCGGGCGTACGGCAAAGGGTGGCGGAGTTACGACTTGCCCGGTTGTGCGGCGGTCGAATCGCACTCGGGCGGGGTTCCGTACTGTGGCTGGAAGGATCGGGTGGTCAATCCGGCGAATTGCGGGTCGGATTGTCCGGGTCACGACCCCGCCGACCCGCCAACGGTCGATTGGGAGGCGGAGCGAGACGATCGGACACCGTGGGTCGCGGACCCGACAGGACGAACGCGTCGGCAGTCCGGACTCGACAGATTCGGATAGCTTAGGTGTGAAAACAAGGTGTCGAGTGACGGACGTGAAGTGTGAACATACAAGAACCGGGATCAAGAATGGGGTTGTATGCAGACGCTCTCCCGGCGGCAGTCGTTGGCCGTCGGCGCGATACTCTTGTGTTGTCTCTCCCTGTTCACCCCGACGTTGGTTGCCCAATCGGACGACCAGGGAAGCGTTGCTTCCAATCCCTGTACGGGTACCATCACGCAGTCCGTGAACGGGACGACGGTCGTTGCGGTACAGGGCTATTCGTGGGTCGACGGTGGGCAGAAACGCGACGCCAAACTCGTCGCTATCGGGCCGAACGGCACGGTGAAGTGGGTTCATCACACCGGCGACCACGGCATGGTTTGGGGGTACGATGTGGACCCGATGCCGAACGGTAACCTGTTCGTCACGGGGACGAAGAACGGCAAGACGGTCGTGTACGAGTTCAACCCGCGAACCCAGAAGCACGTCTGGAGTCAGACTCTCGACATCGAGGACACCCACGACGTCGACCTCATCAACAACGGCACGCAACTGCTGGTCGCCAACCTGCGCAATTACAAGGAGAACGCTGAACGCAACGACGACAGCGTCTTCGTCTACGATTTGAAGAAGGACAAGGTCGTCTGGCGCTGGTACTTCCGGGACCACTACCCCAAGGACACGGCCAAGACCGGGTACCACAACTACACCAACGACTGGACGCACGTCAACAACGTGCAGAAGATCGGCGAGGGCGAGTATCTCGTCTCGCCGCGCAACTTCGACCAAGCCATCGTCATCAACCGTTCCACGAATAAAATCGACATGAAACTCGGGGAACCCGGGAACACCAGCATCCTCAACAAACAACACAACCCCGATTACTTGGAGAGCGAGGACGGCAAACCGACGATGCTCGTCGCCGACTCCGACAACAACCGGATGGTCGAATACCAGAAGGAGGGTGACAATTGGAACCGAACGTGGTCGCTCGGGAAGGGCGACGACCTCTCGTGGCCCCGCGACGCCGACCGCCTGCCGAACGGCGACACCCTCCTCGGCGACTCGAAACACGAGCGCGTGATGCAAGTGTCGCCGAACGGCACCGTCAAGTGGGAGTTCTACACGCCGTGGCTCGTCTACGACGTGGAGCGTATCGGAACGGGTGACGAATCGAACGGTCCGACCATCGCCGACCAGAACGCGACCGGTAGCTACCAACTCAAAGGTGCGGCCGACAAGTACGACCCGCAGTCGATGAAGCAGTGTAACGCCTATCTCAACTCCATCCACGGCTGGGCAGAGGGTCAGAAGCCGAACAACACGACGACCACATCGAACGATTCCGGGGGCGTACAGGACAGCGACGGGGATAACGGCAGCAGCGCGAACCTCAGTTCCGGAACCACGGCCGATTCGGACACGTCGATGCCCGGATTCGGCGTCGCCGTGGGCATCGCCGGATTGATCGTCGCCGCCGCGTTGTTGGTCCGGAAAACGGAATAGCGATCAGATTCGGTACTGCTCGCCATCGATCGCCAGCGGCTCTTCGAACGCCTCTTCTTCGGGATAGAAATGCGAGACGTGCACCAGTCGCGTCTCTTCCGCGTCGAGTTCGTCCGCCATCGAGAGCGCTCCCTCTCGCGTCATGTGTTTGTAGCCGAACGTGCGCGGAACGCCGTCGTCGGTGTGGTGGCGGCCCCCCGCCGGGTGGTACTCACAGAGCGACGCCGGAACGATGGCGTCGGCCAGAAACAGGTCGGCGTTCGAGAGGGCCTCGCGAGACGCCTGTGGAATCGCATACCCCGTATCGCCGGTGAGCGCGAGTTTGGACCCGTCCCCCTCCACGACGACACCGTAACAGAGCAGCGGCGGGTGTTCGACGGGGACGAACGTCACGTCGAACCCGCACGCCGAGAACGACGAGAGTGGTTCGTGGTCGTGAACCGTGATCTGTGCGAGGTAGTCGAACTTGTCCCGAATAGTCTCCGCGACGCTCTCGCCGGTCTCCGGGTCCGTCTCGTTCGTCGCGTGGACGGGCAGGGCGTCGAACAGTCGGTAGGCGTTCCCCAACCCGTCGAGGTGGTCGAAGTGGATGTGCGTGACCAGCAGTTCGTCCGGAAGCGGCACGTCGTGGGTGAGAAACTGCGAACGAAAGTCGGGACTCGCGTCGATGAGCAGACACTCGTCAGTCTCCTCGTTGCGGACGTGAACCGAAAACCGCGAGCGTTCGACGTCGCGTTCGCGGGCCGCCCGACAGGTGTCACAGTCACAGCCAGCCGTCGGTGTCCCCGTCGTGTCGCCGGTGCCGAGGAGGGTGACTTCCATCGGTCAGTGGTCGTGTGAGTGACCGCTGATGTCCCCGCCCGCGACGAGCGCGTCGTGGTCGCCGTCGATCATGTCCATGTCCTTCAGGTGGTCACGCTCCTCGAAGTCCTGAATCGCGTAGTGGAGGTCCTCCTGCGTGAGCTCCGTGCGCTCCTCGGTCAACGCCTCCAGCACGGCCTCGCGGAGGACGAGCCGCAGGTCGCTTCCCGTCAACCCTTCGGTCATCTCCGCGATCTCCTCGGGGTTGAAATCCGAGATTTTCATCTGTCGGGTGATGACCCGGAGGATGTCCGCCCGCATTCCCTCGTCGGGTTTCGGGAAGTTCAGGATGTCGTCGAACCGCCGCCACGCCGCCGCGTCGAGTTGGTCGGGGTGGTTCGTCGCGCCGATGAGCAACACGTCGTCCTCGATGAGCGAGATGTTGTCGATGCTCTTCAGGAGGGTATTGACGGCGCGCTTGATGGCCGCGTGCTCGTCGCTTCGCCGCGTTTTGGCGACGAAGTCGAACTCGTCCATGAAGAGGATACACGGCGAGAGCCGTTTGGCCACCTCGAACACCTTCTCGACGTTCTTCGCCGTCTCGCCGAGATACTGGCTGGTTATCATCGACAGTTTGACCTCCACGAACGGCAGGTCCAAGTCGTATCCTAACGCCCGTGCCGTCGAGGTTTTCGCCGTTCCTGGCGGACCGACGAACAGGAGCTTCCCGATCTCTCGCAAGCCGATTTGGGCGAGATACTCCCGGTGTTCGATGGCTTTCACGATCTTGTGGATCTCGGCCTCCTGGTCCGCCGTGAGCACGAGGTCGTCCAGCGTCAGTTCGACTTCCTCGGGTGCGTAGACGTCCACGAGGTCGAGCATGCTTTCGCCGTCCTCGTCTTCGTCCTCGTCGAAGTGCTCTTCGAGGAGGCTGTCTATCCACGCCCGGTCGGACTGCACGGGGCGGTTCGCCTCGCGCACCTCGTCGTAGGTCACGTCCACGCCATCCCGGTCTTCGAGGGCGTAGGCGAGCGTCGGATTGCGCTCGACTCGCTCCTCGTCCCGGTCGGCGAACCACTCTTCGGCCATCTCCTGTTGAGTGAGTTCGAGTCCGCCCGAGAAGGTATCCCGGTCGGTAAACATCAGTTCGGAAA
>NZ_JBAWAC010000095.1:0-15255 GCF_049589095.1 Haladaptatus sp.
CGTGGAGGGTGGTGTTCGTCCACGAGGTGTACACCGACTGGGTTCGGCTACTGCCGCCGTTGTTGATGCCGACGAGGAGGTTGTTGTACCGTTCGTACACCGCGAGATCGCTGTCGGCGTGCCGCCAGTAGATCTCGCCGCCCGCGAGGTTCTTCTTCACCCAGACCATGTTGTTGATGGCGCTGCCGTCCAGAATCTCGTTCGGGTAGAGGTTGTAGATCATCGGTACCCCTTCGCTGGTGAGGACGAACGCGTGGGCGAGATGGTACTGCGTCGGCGAGTCCACGTCGTGGTTGTAGACGAACGGATGAGCGTGGTACGGGTCCTGGGAGACGACGCCCGCACCCTGTAGCTGACTGATATCGCCGTTCGAAAACGCGTCACTGAGGGCGTAGTACAGCGGGTAGTCGAACGCGTCCATTCCCGTGTCGATGTAACCCTGTACGTAGTCGATACTTCCGTCGTACACCTCGCCGATGCGGGCCAATCCGAGGTCGTCCGCCTTCGGGTTGGCGTAGTCGTTCCAATATTTCTCCTCGACGTGTTTGACCGCATCGTAGCGGTAGCCGTCCGCGCCGACGTCGGCGATCTTCTCCATGTAGTTCATCAACTCGCCGCGGACGTACTCCGAGGTGGACGATTCGTACTGCGCGAGGTCGGGGAGTCCGAGCAACTCGCCGTGTTCGACTTGATGATCGTCGCTCCAGTCGTCGATTGAGCCGACGTCGTGGTGGAAGTCGTTGTAGGAAAAGCGCGGGAAGTCGTAGTCGTGTCCCGACGCCATGTGGTTCATCACGCAATCGACGTACACTTCGAGACCCTGAGCGTGCGCTTCGCTGATGAGCGACCGGAGTTCGGACTCCGTCCCGAACTCGCTGTCGAACACCGTGTAATCGACCGGCTGATAGCCGAGCGGCGGGTCGTTGCGCCCGCTCTGGTCGCTCCATGTCAGGTCGCTCTTCTGCGGTGCCTGTATCCAAACCGCGTCGTAGCCCCTGTCCGCGACTTTCGACAGGTTGTCGGTGATGGTCGACCACGTCTCGTGGAAGTATTGGAAGTGAACCGGCTCTCCCGCGGCCGTCACCTTCCCTGCGAGTGCCGGAAGTCCGGCACCGAGACCGACGACCGAAAGCCCGCCGACGAACGCTCTCCGCGTCAGATTCGCCCGCCTCGATTCCGTGCGTTTCGCCTCTTCGCTCCCTCGTTTCGATTCCCGTCGTTCGGTGCCTGCCTCTGATTGCCGTTCTCGACCGTCTTCGATACGGGTCGTGTTATCTTCTGCCACCATGCATCTGTTACGTATTATCACAACACATTTTAAACTAGCCACTGTTCGGTTAAATCTCAATTATCGAGTTCTGTATTCATATTCTCGAACGAATTCGAAGGACGGTACATGCTGTCAGAAAACTGGGTCCGGACGTCGCTCGAACGGGTAGCTAGTCGTCGGAGTTTCCTGGACTCGGACGACTGCCGCTCTCGTTAGACTCGGAGACGAACGCCGAAACCGGCGTACTGACCTCCTCCAGAGATTTCTGTGCGGCGTCGATTCCCCAGACCCATTCGACGACGGCTCCCAGTAGCATGAGTCCGGCAGCGATACAGTAGCCGTAAAACACGTTTATCGGCTCGCCGCTGCCGATGAGATTCCCGAACAGTGCCGGAGCGACGACCCCGCCTGCTGCCTGTCCGATGGCGAAGAAGATGGCGATCGCTTGGGCGCGGACCTCCATCGGGAATATCTCACTGACAGTCAAGTACGCCGCACTCGCCGCCGCTGTGGCGAAGAAGAACACCACACACCAGAGTATCGTCTGTGTGAGTGCTGTGAGCATCCCGTTCAGGAACAGGAAGCCAGTGATAGCCAACAGTATCCCCGAAACGCTGTAGGTCCCGGAAATCATCGGTCGACGACCGACCGTGTCGAAGAACCGACCGAGGGCGATCGCGCCGACGAAGTTGGCAGCGGCGAAGGCGATTCCGTAGTACGCCGTACTTTGCTTCGGGATGCTGTAGAACTGATGTAAAATCAGACCGTACGTGAAGTAGATGGCGTTGTAGAGGAACGCTTGTGTGATGAACAGGATACAACAGAGCACCGCACGTCGGAAGTTGTCCACGAATACCGTTTTGACGATGTTTCCGAGGGAGATACTCCCGATCGGTTCGATGGTCATGGAGTCGTCCTCGTCCGGTTCCTCCAACTCCTCGTCCGTGCTCTCTTCGACCCGCTCTTCGACGTCCTCGACGACCTCTTCCGCTGCGTCCGGTTGCTCGTGAATCATGAGCCAGCGTGGACTCTCGGGGACGTACCGTCGGAGAACGAGAATGAGCAACGCCAACGCCGCGCCGAAGGCGAACACGTACCGCCAATTAGCTCCGGAGGTAACGACGCCCGAGTTCAGGAAGAACAACGTGATCACCGACGCGGCGGCCGCACCGATCCAGTAACTACCGCTGATGGCCAAGTCGGCGTGCCCGCGGTAGTCAGCCGGAATCAATTCGTCGATGGCCGAGTAGACGGCCGAGTACTCCCCGCCGATGCCGAGACCGGCGAGAAAACGGAAGAGCGCGAAGCTGTAGAACCCGACGGAGAGCGCCGTCAATGCGACACCGCTGAGGTAGACTCCCATCGTGATGAAGAACAACTTCTGGCGACCGTATCGGTCGGTGAGCCACCCGAACCCTATCGCTCCACAGACTTCCCCTATCAAGTAGACGGACGCCGCGTAACCCACCTGTGCGCTCGTCAACCCCAACGTCGATTTGCTCGTGAGCATCGGTCCGATGGCTCCGACGAGGCCGATCTCCAGACCGTCGAGCAACCACGTCGCACCGAGTGCAATGATTATCAGCCAGTGAAAACGGGACCAGGGTAGTCGATCCATCCGAGCCGGTATCTTCGTTTCGTACCGCTCCGCTTCGGTATCGTTCTGTGACATTGTGGTACACGGACAACCGCCGGGAGATATCTCTCATCGCGAGATGATCGTCTCCAATCCCTCAGGGTTGTCGAGTTACTCTTCGCCGTTTTTACGGTTAAGGTGGATGGCTTCTAGTGCCGACAGTTTAAATAACAACGCCACTCTTGCCTGCGATTAGTCGAAGCCGGACCGGGAACCACCACACTTAGATGTCGTCGCTGGCTACGTAACACTCAGAACAGTGATATCGCGTCTCACTGCGTAACGCTTCTGTTACGCATCCCATTTTCGGCACGCTTAAACGAACGAAGCACGGAGTATCGTGTATGCCAGCGACATCGCTCGTGGTCGGGTACGACGAACTCGCCGCGCTGAAGCTTCTCGCGCTCGACGGAGCGCTCGAAAGCGAGGTCAAAGTGTCGTGTGCCGACCTCGCCGACCGCCTCGACGCGTCCAACCAGACGGCTTCGCGCCGCCTCCAACGGTTGGACGACGCGGGCCTCATCACGCGCGAGATCGTCAGCAACGGCCAGTGGGTCGCCATCACTGACGACGGCGAATGGGAACTGAAACGCGAATACGAGGATTACCGTCGAATTTTCGAGAACCTCTCGGGTGTCGATCTCTCGGGAACCGTTACGGGTGGGATGGGCGAAGGGAAACACTACATTTCGCTGTCGGGGTACATGGAACAGTTCATCGAACGACTGGGCTACGAACCCTATCTGGGAACGTTGAACGTCGAACTCACGGACGAAAGCGTCCGTGCCCGCTCGGCGATGAACGCGCTCGACCCCGTTCCGATCGACGCGTGGGAAGACGGCGACCGAACGTACGGTCCCGCAGTTTGCTACCCCGCCGCCATCGAGACGACGGCCGGCGATTCCTACGAACCGGTGCACGTCATCTCACCCGAACGAACTCATCACGACGAGGACCAGTTGGAACTCATCGCGGAATCGAAACTCCGTGACGAACTCGAATTGGACGACGGCGAACACGTCACGGTCCACATCGAGGAGGTACAATGAGCCACCCCGTCGCCACGTCGGTCGAGCAGGCGGTCACCGCGTTCCGCGACGGTTCCCCCGTTCTCGTCCACGACGCGGCCGACCGTGAAGGTGAAACGGATCTCATCTATCCCGCCGGTGCGGTCACGCCGGAAGCGGTCTCCCGCCTCCGCAATGACGCCGGTGGACTGATTTGTGTCGCCCTCTCCCACGATGTCGCAGAACGGTTCGATCTCGACTACATGGATGAAATCATCGAGCACCCGGCGAGCGAGGGTCACGACCTCGGTTACGACTCCCGTTCTTCCTTCTCGTTGACCGTCAACCACCGCGACACCTACACCGGTATCACGGACGACGACCGCTCGCTGACGATTCGAGAACTCGCGGGCGCGGCGGCGACACCCGAGGATACCGACTTCGCGGCCGAGTTCCGCGCTCCGGGGCACGTCCACCTACTCAAGGCCGCTCCTGACCTGCTCACCGAACGACAGGGCCACACCGAACTCGGAATCGTCCTCGCCGCGGCCGCCGACCGGTCTCCCGCCGTCGTCGTCTGTGAGATGCTCGACGACGAAACCGGCAGTGCGCTCTCTCCCGACGACGCCCGCGCCTACGCCGAACGCCACGACTTCCCGTATCTCGAAGGGGCGGAGATTGTCGAATCGCTTGGTTGATCATTTCGCGCACGTCGCGGGATGAGACCGTAATTCTTCATCTCGTAACGAAATTTCTCCCCTCTCGTTGCGGTAATCTCGAAACAGGTATGTCAATTATGAAAAATGTTAATCTCCTTGTAGGTCGATATACTCTGTATGGACTTCAAAGTAAGAGCAATCGTGTACGGAATCGTCGCGACCATCATCGTCGGTCTCCTCAGTGGGGCAGTCGTCCCGTTCACGGACATGACACTTCCCATCGTGGGCGCTGGACTGACTGGCATTATCGGTGGTCTCGTGGCTGGCTACGTGTCCGGAACGAAACTCGATGACGGCGCGCTCAACGGCGGCGTCGCAACCGCTGCCGGGGCCATCGTCGCCCTCGTCGTCCTGAGCGTCGCCGGATTGTTGACCGCCGGTCTCATCCCGACCATGGGTCTGTTCGCCTTCGGCGTGGTGTACGTGATCGTCGCCGCGATCCCCGGTGCCGTCGGTGGCGCACTCGGGTCCTGGCTGAAGGGTCGCTCGGACGAACGCACCGCCGCACGGCCCGCCTAATACCGAATTGCACGGCCCGTCGGACGCGAACCGCCTGATCCACTCGTTTTTCGGCTGATTCGAACGCTTTTCATCGTCGAGTCCGCTCCATTCATATTTAACTAGTTGATCAACTGTTAATCTATCTTCGTGCCACCGAAACGCAGCGATTTCGATCCCGTTCCGACTTCGTTCCCCCCCTGGTACTCGAACCGTTCACCCCACTGCGAGTAATTCCACACAATCGTCCGAGGACAATCGCCAAAACTCATTACTGTGGCCTCCAATGGGTCGTACGTATGAGCTTTGACGAAATGGACGTGGACACGATCTGGATGGACGGCGAGTTCGTCGATTGGGACGACGCACAAATCCACGTTCTCACGCACGGACTGCACTACGGGACGGGTGTTTTCGAAGGGGTCCGCTGCTACGACACCGAAAACGGTCCCGCGATCTTCCGCTGGGAGGACCACCTCCAGCGCCTCTACGATTCGTGTAAACCCTACAACCTCGAAATCGAATACAGCCCGGAGGAACTCACGGAGGCGACCCTCGAACTCGTCGACCGCCAGGACCTCCGCTCCTGTTACATTCGACCCATCGCCTACTACGGCTACGACAGCCTCGGCGTCAGTCCCGGCGACTGCCCGACCGAAGTGACAATCGCGGCGTGGCCGTGGGGCGCGTACCTCGGCGAGGACGCCCTCGAAAACGGCGTCGAGGTCATGATCTCCTCGTGGCGCAAACACGCCTCCAGCCAGATCCCGACGAACGCCAAGACGACCGGCCTGTACGTCAACAGCCTCCTCGCCGGCGAGGAAGCCCGACGCAACGGCTACGTCGAGGCCATCGTCCTGAACAAGGAAGGCAACGTCGCGGAAGGTCCCGGCGAGAACATCTTCATGGTCCGCGACGGCGAGATTTTCACCCCCGGACTCTCCGAGAGCATCCTCGACGGCATCACCCGCAACAGCGTCATCACGCTGGCCGAGGAGATGGGCTACGAGGTCCACGACGACGCGACCATCAGTCGCGGCGAACTCAACACCGCCGACGAACTGTTCTTCACCGGCAGCGCGGCGGAGGTCACGCCCATCCGGCAGGTGGACAACGTCGAAATCGGAAACGGTAGCCGCGGTCCAGTGACGGAGGAACTCCAGACCGCCTTCTTCGACCTCGTGAACCGTCGCACCGACGACCACGACGAGTGGTTCACGTACGTCGAGTAATCGATTTCAGTTACGGTTTTTCGTCCGTCGTCGGAGAGACACGGAGCGGACGCGATAGAGACGGCGACTGGACATCCCGAGCGACGAAACGAACGGCTATCGAAAGCCCTCTATTTCGGATGGAAACCCGATGACTGAAGCACCTTTTCGGTCCACTTCATCGACCTGAAACGCACCGCTGACCGGCCGGAATGCACTGCAGAAAGATAGATAGCCGAGTTAGCTCGTGACGGCGACTTCGCCTTCCGCTCGTCCCGTTTCGCGGGCCTGCTGTTCTTCCTTCTCGCTCTCTTCTTTCTTGGCCTTGATCTTCTTCATTCGGAAGATCTCCTCGCGCTCTTGCTCTTCGAGTTTCTGCTCGATGTAGCTCTCGGATTCGTAGAGGTCCGGCAGGAGCTTGAATTCTAGCGCGTTGACACGACGCTTCGTCTTCTCGATCTCGTCCAGCATCTTCTTCATCGCCGTCTCGATCTCGGCGGCGAGGATGATGCTTTCGAGCAGGTCCTCGTAGGCGTCCGCGGTCTCGTCGATACGGGCGCTCGTCCCGAGGACACCGTACCCACGCTCGTCCAGCGACTTCTTGACTTTCGAAGACTCGATCTGCGGGACGACGACGCCCATGATGTTCTTCGATTCCGTCGTGATTTCGGGATGCTCACGGAGTGCCGCGGCGGCCCCACGAACTGCGACGTCCCCTTCCATCGCACGAGCCATGTTGATGGTCTGCTGTGCGCTCTCGTAATCCTCGTCCAAATCGGACCGTACGTCCTGTGCTTGGTCGAGGATGTCCATAAACTCCATAATGAGCCCGTCACGCTTCTGCTCCAGCGTGTCGTGACCCCGTTCGGAGAGATCGATGCGATCCTCGATCGCCATGAGGTTCTTCCGAGTGGGTTTGACGTCCGTGGCCATGTTGGTTGACCATAAAAACTCGAACGGGATAATTCTTTACAGTCGAAAGCCGCTTCGCGGCGATATCCGCGGCACGGAACTGGATATCTCTCCGTCGCTCGACACCATTTTCACCGTTGTAAAGAAAAAACGCGTACTCGCGTTTAGTCCGCCGCGACTTCTTCCGCTTCTTCCTCGACGTAGTGCTCCTCGATTTCGTCCTCGCTCACGCGATTGAGCTTCGTCTTCGGAAGCATCGAGATGAGGTCCCAGCCGATGTCCAGCGTCTCTTCGATGTCACGGCTCGTGTGGAAGCCCTGATTGAGGAACTCGTCCTCGAAGCGGTCGGCGAAGTCGAGGTACCTGTTGTCGTCCTCGCTCAACGCTTCACGACCGACGATGTTCACGAGGTCGCGCAGGTCCTCACCTTCCGCGTACGCCGCGAACATCTGGTCGGAGAGACCGGAATGGTCGCCACGGGTGAGCCCTTCGCCGATACCGTCGTCCATCAGCCGCGAGAGGGACGGAAGCGGGTTGATCGGCGGCTTGACACCCTGCGAGTTCAGGTCGCGGTCGAGCATGATCTGCCCTTCCGTGATGTACCCGGTCAGGTCGGGAATCGGGTGCGTGTCGTCGTCGCCCGGCATCGTGAGGATGGGAATCTGCGTGACGGACCCCTTGCGTCCTTCGATACGGCCCGCACGCTCGTAGAGCTGTGCAAGGTCCGTGTACATGTATCCGGGGTAGCCACGGCGACCCGGCACCTCTTCGCGGGCGGCACCGATCTCACGGAGCGCCTCACAGTAGTTCGTCATGTCCGTCAGGATAACCAGCACGTGGTAATCCTTGTCGAACGCGAGATACTCCGCCGTGGTGAGCGCCATTCGCGGCGTGACCGTCCGCTCGACTGCGGGGTCGTCCGCGAGGTTCATGAAGACGACCGAGCGTTCCAGTGCACCGGTCCGCTCGAAGTCCTCCATGAACTCGTTCGCCTCTTCGGCCGTGATGCCCATCGCGCCGAACACCACTGCGAACTCGCTCTCTTCGCCTTCCTCCTCGTCTTCGAGCACGCTCGCCTGTCGTGCGATCTGAAGCGCGAGGTCGTTGTGCGGCAGACCGGATGCCGAGAAGATGGGCAGCTTCTGTCCTCGAACCAGCGTGTTCATGCCGTCGATGGCCGACACGCCGGTCTGGATGAACTCCTCGGGGTATTCCCGTGCGTACGGGTTGATCGCCGCGCCGACGATGTCACGTCGCTCGTCCGGAACGATTTCCGGACCGCCGTCGATTGGCTGTCCGGACCCGTCGAGGACGCGTCCGAGCAGGTCCTCGGTGACGGGCATCTTCAACGTCTCACCGAGGAATCGAACTGACGATTGGCGGTCGATACCTTCGGTGCCTTCGAACACCTGAATCGAGACGAGTCCCTCGCTCGATTCGAGCACCTGTCCGCGCAGCGTTTCGCCGGCCGGTGTCTCGATTTCGACCATCTCGTCGTATCCGATGGGCTCATCGACCTCGGCGAACACCAGCGGACCGCTGATTTCGGTAATTGTCTGGTATTCTTTCATTAGTATTTCTCCCTGAGCTCTTCGGTGATGTCCTCTTCGATCTCTTCGACGAAGTCCTCCCAGTCCTCGGTCACGCCGATACGGTTCAGGCGTGGGGCGGCCTCGATGGACGTGATTTCGTCTATCGGGACGCCGGCTTCGAGCGCTGCGAACGCTTCGTCGTTGAACGTCTCGATGGCTTCGAGCATCCGGTAGGTCTTCTCCGGCGAACAGAAGGCGTCCGTGTCGTTGAACGCGTTCTGCTGGAGCCATCCTTCACGAAGATAGCGTGCGACTTCGAGCGTCAGCTGCTGATCTTCCGGCAGCGCGTCCTTGCCGACGAGCTGAACGATTTCCTGTAGCTCGCCTTCTTCGTCGAGAACGTCAGTTGCCCACTGGCGTTTCTCGGGGAAGTCCTGCCGGACGTTCTGTTCGTACCACGGGTCGAGCTGGTCCTTGTACAGCGAGTAGGATTCCTCCCAGTTGATCGCCGGGAAGTGCCGACGTTCCGCGAGGTCGGCGTCCAGCGCCCAGAACGTCTTCACGATGCGCAGGGTGTTCTGTGTGACGGGCTCGGAGAAGTCTCCCCCTGGGGGACTAACTGCACCGATAGCCGTCACCGAACCTTCCGTACCGTTGATGTTGTCGAACTTGCCTGCGCGCTCGTAGAACTGGGCGAGTCGGGCGGCGAGGTACGCCGGGTATCCCTCTTCGCCGGGCATCTCTTCGAGACGCGAGGAAATCTCACGCATCGCCTCCGCCCACCGCGAGGTGGAGTCGGCCATGAGTGCGACGTCGTATCCCATGTCGCGGTAGTATTCCGCGATGGTGATTCCCGTATAGATGCACGACTCACGTGCGGCCACGGGCATGTTCGATGTATTCGCGATGAGGCACGTCCGCGACATGAGCGGTTTGCCCGTTCGCGGGTCTTCGAGTTCCGGGAAGTCCTCGATGACTTCCGTCATCTCGTTGCCACGCTCGCCACAGCCGACGTAGACGACGATGTCCGCGTCGGCCCACTTGGCCAGCGAGTGCTGGGTGACCGTCTTTCCGGACCCGAACGGTCCCGGAATCGCGGCCGTCCCACCTTTGGCGATGGGGAACAGGCCGTCGAGAATTCGCTGTCCGGACACGAGCGGTGTCAGGGGTGTCTTCTTGTCGACGCTCGGTCGCGCCTCACGAACCGGCCACTCCTGTTGCATCGAGACTTCTTCGCCGTTGTCGAGTTCGACGATGGCCTCGTTGACGTCGTAGTTGCCGCTCTTCACGCTGACGACTTCGCCGCCCTCGTAGTCCGGCGGCACCATCACCTTGTGTTCGATGCTCTCGGTCTCGGGAACGGTTCCGACGATGTCGCCGGGTTCGACCGTGTCACCTTCGCTGACGGTTGCGGTGAACTCCCACGTCTTCTCCTGGTCGATACCCGGAGCATCGACACCACGGTCGAGGAACGCGCCCATCTTGCTTTCGAGAACGTCGAGCGGGCGTTGCACTCCATCGTAGATGGAGTAGAGCATACCCGGTCCGAGTTCGACCGACAGCGGTTCGCCCGTGTTCTCGACGGGTTCACCGGGTGCGACGTTCGAGGTCTCCTCGTACACCTGAATCGTGGTTACGTTTCCTTCGATTTCGATGACCTCTCCCATCAGCCCTTCATCACCGACGTACACGACGTCGTTCATCCGGGCACCGAGGTCCGTGGCGGTAACGACCGGTCCGCTCACGCTCTGAATGACGCCGTCCTCACGGACGACGTCGCTGTCTGTTGCCTGGCTCATTCGTTATCACCTTGTTCGTCTTCGTCCATAAGGTCGATACCGATCGCACGCTTGATCTTGTCGCGGAGTCCGCTGCTTCCCGCGCCACCGCCCAGCGCTACGAGGGTGGGCTCGATACTCGTCTCGACGTCGTTCCGGACGTTCCGAGAGAGATGTTCGAGGTCGTCGTCGTGCATCACGATGATGCCCACGTCGTCGTCCGTTAGTACGCGAGAAACTGCGTCGTCCAAGCTCTCCGCTTTCTCGTCATCCGGAACGTTTTCGAACTTCCGGACGCCTGCGAGGCGAAATCCGGTCGTGAAGTCCGGGCTCCCGATGACGGCTATCTCTTGGCTCATAGTAGTACCAGTTCCTCTTCGATTTGGTCCTCTGACAGTCCCGCTTCGCGCCCTCGTGCGATCGCACGGATGTTATCGACTTCACGCTGTTTGGCGAGAACGTAAGCGAACACTGGACACACGGATAACGGAAACACGTGTGAAAGGTGGTCCGAGTATTCGAGCAACGCCTTATCTAGAGCGTGCTCGAATCCAATCAGACTGTCGGCTCGCTCAAGCTCGTCCAGCGCTTCGTCCAGCTTATCCCCGTAACGACTGTCACGGAGCCGGGCGATCAGTTCGTCGGGATTTCCTGCGAGTTGTGCCAGTGTCGATGCGTCGAACAGTCGCCCCCCGGAGATGTAGTACTTCGCGGGGTCGATGTCAGCGCCGCTTCGGCTGGCACGAAGGACGTTCCGGATGTTCCGGAAGTCGATCTCCGCTTGCAAGAAATCGACGTACAGGTCGGTCGCGCGGTCCGGACCGACGATGATTCCGTCCATCAGCCCCTCGTAGTACGCCCGATCGATGGCGTTTTCGAGCGGGATCAACAGCCCGGTCTCCTCGTGATCCTGATACGCTTCTTCGACGGCGTCGCCGAACATCGTATCGGACAGGAGATCGACGACTTCCTCGATGGTAGTCGCGTCGAGCATCCGGTCGATGAAACGGTCGGAGAACTCACCGGCGCGGATCAGGTCCGCCTCGACGAGTTCTCGATCCGCGTCGGAGTAGATGCCACGGATCACGGTCTTGATGTTCCAGTCGTCGAACTTCCGGAGATAGCGGGCGATGAGGTCGTAAAGCTTCCCGTCGGCCCACTGCAACAGGTCGTCGAAGTGCTTGGCTAAGTTGGCGTGGAGTGCGTACTCCACGAGGTTGACGCCATCGTAGCGTGCGCCGAGTGCGTTCACTTCATCCTCGTACTCCGTCTCCTCCATGTACCGGGCGATTTCTCCCGGGCCCATTCGAATGAGCTTGCGGTAGTCCTCCTCGGAGAAGAGAGTGGCGCGGCGCGTCTTGACGCGCGCGTTGACGTACTCGTAGTTTGATGCGTCGCTGCTAATAACCTTCATTGGTCGTCGAACAGCTTCGAGCTGATGTCTTTTAGCTGATCGTCCCAGACGGTTTCGAGTATCGAGTCGAACGTGTTGTTCACTCTGACCCTCGACGCGTCGCTTTCGACGACGACGCCGCCGAGACAGTCGTACTCACCAGCGTACTCGGAGTTCTCGTAGTCGTCCAGGATCCCGGTGACGAGTTCCTCGTCGGACGGACACGAGTAGACGCGGACCGATTCCTCATCCTCGAACTCGGTCGCTGCGGCGTCGAGCAGTTCGCGCGTCAGCTCCTCGCGCTCGTCGCCGCCGAGCTCCGAGAGTCGCTCCTCGACCGCATCGCGAACGTCCTGGATGACGTCACGACGGGCGCTCAGGCGCTTCTGTTTGGCTTCGAGCTTGGCACCCGAGAGGCGCTGATCGCGTTCCTGTTCGATCTGGTTCTCGATCTCTCGTTCTTTCGCCGCTACGATTTCATCGGCGTCCGCTTCGGCCGCCTCGACGATCTCGGCGGCTCGGTCGTCGGCCTCTGCGCGGATTTCGTCCGCGCGCGTGCGGGCTTCGTCTCGAATGTCCTCAACTACTGTTTCCAAACTCATAAATTGGGAAGGGAGTTTATACGATGAACACGACGACCAGCGCCAGAATGACGAGGGTCTCCGGGAGCACCGTCATGATCAGTCCGAGACCGAAGAAGTCGCGGTCCTCGGCGATTGCGCCGACGGCGGCGGCACCGATGCCACCCTCTGCGACGCCTGCGCCGAGTGCGGCGAGACCGACGCCGAGCGTGGCGCCAGCCTTCGGGAGCTGACTGGAAGCAGCGTCCTGTGCGAGCAATACAGCGGAGTGTGCGAATGCGAGTATGAATTCGTACATGGTTTACTTAGTCCTCTGTGGTGTAGGATCTGTCGTAGCCGAACGGTTGGAACTTCTCCCCACCGCCCTCATAAAACTTCCCAAAGAATTCCACGTATTCCAGCCGCAGGGCCTGCAGACCTGCGCTGACGATGCCGAGCGCTAGCACGACAAGGTGGCCCAGGATCAGCAGGACGATTCCGAAGAGTACCCCGATGATACCCATGTGGATCAGGCCGTTGAAGACGACCTCGCCGTGACTGACGGCGGATGGGGCTTTGTCGACGAGGAAGTGGTAGCTCTCTCCGTCGAAGGAGGCGCCGAACACGAGCAGGTTCACGACGAGCGCGATGCCCGCCTCGGCGATGACCTCCGCGGCCAACCGAGCGTAGGACAGCACGTGCGTGAGAACGTTCAGGCTCTCGATGAGCGCGACGACGGGGCCCTCAGCGACGACGAGGGCGATCATGCCGACGACGGCGACTGCGAGGCCCGCCATTCCGGCCTCGGGCGAGAAGCCCGTGAAGCCAAGTGGAATCGGATGGGCGTCGAACGACGTGTAGATGAAGTCGGGTTTCGAACTTTTG
Organism: Haladaptatus sp.; assembly: GCF_049589095.1. Classification (NCBI taxonomy): domain Archaea; kingdom Methanobacteriati; phylum Methanobacteriota; class Halobacteria; order Halobacteriales; family Haladaptataceae; genus Haladaptatus; species Haladaptatus sp. The sequence goes on from NZ_JBAWAC010000095.1 coordinate 13,402, forward strand.
TAGCTCCTGCTGAGGATCCAGAGCCAGACGCCGTTCATGAGCAGTATCCAGGAGCCAGCCTCCAGGAGCGCGTGTTTCATTCCGAAGTCCATCTTCTCGCGGAAGTCGAAGATGAATCCCACGTTGAGGTGGATCAACCCGACGATGACGCTCATGAACAGCCAGAGGAGCGCCCACTCGACGGTTTCCGGCGTCAGCCCCTTCTCCAGCGGCGGACCGCCGGGGCCATAGAGCATATGCGCGAAGTGGAAGCCGAAGAACTCGGCGAATATGAACCCGAAGACGACGGTGACCGCACCCGACCAGAGCGCGATGCCGCCGAGGCTCTTGAACCCGCCGTCGAATCGGGTGAAGAGGTACCAACCTGCCACGAGGTAGACCAGGCCGTACCCCACGTCGCCGATCATGAATCCGAAGAAGATCGGGAGCGTGAGGAACAGCACGATGGTCGGATCGAACTCGAAGTATCGCGGCCTGTTGATCGTTTCGACCAACAGTTCGAACGGTCGAGTCGGATCGGGGTTGTCCTGGACGACCGGTGGGTTCTCCTCCGTGCCGCCGTCCATGGCGACGTGGTGGTCGATGTCCGGATTGTGGTAGGATGCGCGTTCGAGTTCGTCGACGTCGGCGCGGTCGCCGACCGCCGACCGAATGGCGGTTACCAGGTCGTCGTAGCGGTCGGACGGGATCCAACCTTCGGCGATGAAGGCGTTCTCCGTCGTTGCAAACTGAAGCGGCGCTTCCTCTTTCTGTACCTCGATAGCGAGTTTTTCCTCGGCCGCCAACAGGAAGCCAGCAGCATCGAGTTTTACGTCGTTTAGCTCGCTTTCGACGCCGTTGAGCTTCGATTCGTGCTTCTGATAGTCGTGTTTGAGCTCCGCGACGTACTCCTCGGGGCTTCCCGAGGCCTCCGGAACGTCGTACGACGTAAACTCGATACCGACCAGTGCCTCGCCGAGTGCGTCTTCTGCCCCGTCTTCCGGGTAGACGAAGACGGCAACCGTCCGCTCCTCGGAGAACAGTTCGTACTCCTGAATGTCGCTCGACTCGGCGAGCGCGCGTTCGATTTCGTTCGCGTCCCCTTCGCCAACGGCGACCTGAAGATGGTCGTATCCCGACAACAGATCGAGGTCGATGCCGAGGTTGGCGAACGGCTTCATCGCGTCTATCCGTTCTTCGACGCTCTGTAGTTCCGCTTCGAGTTCGTTTCGTCGGGCGTCCAGGCGGTTGACCTGTGCCCGGATCTCTTCGAGTTCCTCTTCGAGGGCTTCGCCGGTAACGATTCGCTGCGGACCGGCGTCCTCCCCACTCACCTCAAGAATACTTTCGATCGAACGAACGGTGACGAGTTTGTCGGATGCCTCGTCCGCGCCAGTGACGGGGTTGCCCGGGTCGAATCCTTCCCACGACCCATCGTAATTCGACAGATGTACGAGATTCAGTTCGTGAATCGCTTCGATGACGTCGGGCATGACCATCCGCGACCCTGCCACCGAGACCTTGCTCATCCGTTCAGGTCTGAGCATGCACCGCCTCCCTGAATCTGTCGATGACTAATTCTATCGCCTCCTCTTTGTTCGCTTCGGCACGAGTTTCGAGCTCTTCTCGCTCTTTCTCGCCCTCTGCGAGGATCTGTTTGCGCTCGGATTCGATATCTTCACGCGCATTTTCGAGTCGTTTCTCTTCCATCTCGTTGGCCTCTTCTTGAGCTTCCGAGCGGATCTCCTCCGCCTTCGTATGCGCCTCCGAAATCCGCTCTTCGCGATCCTCCTCGGCTTGCGCGACGATGCCGTCAGCCTCCGTTTCGGCCTCTTTTATTCGTTCTAGAACGTCCGGTCTCGGCATATGTGGTAA
>NZ_JBAWAC010000096.1:0-18075 GCF_049589095.1 Haladaptatus sp.
GTCCGGCGAAGTGCTGTTCGACGGCACCGACATCACCCAACTGTCGGGCAAGGACCTCAAAAACTGGCGACGAAACAGCCAGATGGTCTTTCAGGACCCCGAATCCAGCCTCAACGACCGGATGACGGTCGGCGAAATCATTCGCGAACCGCTCGACGTTCACGACTGGAAGACGCCACGGGAGCGTCGGGAACACGTCCGTGAACTACTGGACGTGGTCGGACTCCAACCCGAACACTACTACCGCTACCCACACCAGTTCTCGGGCGGTCAGCGCCAGCGTATCGGCATCGCTCGTGCGCTCGCGCTCGAACCCGAGTTCATCGTGCTGGACGAACCCGTCTCGGCGCTGGACGTCTCCGTGCAGGCACAAATCCTCAACCTGCTCGAAGACCTGCAGGACGAGTTCGGCCTGACGTATCTGTTCATCGCCCACGACCTCTCCGTGGTTCGGCACATCTGTGACCGTGTCGCCGTGATGTATCTCGGTCACATAATGGAACTCGGACCGACGGAGGAGTTGTTCGAGAACCCGAAAAACCCGTACACGATTTCGCTCCTCTCGGCAATTCCGGACCCGGACCCGACGGCCCGCGGTGAGCGAGTCACGCTTCGCGGGACTCCACCGAGTCCGCGTGACCCCCCGAAAGGCTGTCCGTTCAGTACACGCTGTCCGATGAAGATTCGACCGGAGGAGTTCCAAGACATGGATGATGACCTCTGGGTCAACATCGAAATCTTCCGCGAAGTCGTTCGCGAACGTTCCCGCGCCGAACGTTCGATGACCGATCAGGTGAAGGAGATTCTCGGCATGGATACTCGGTTCTCCGACATCAGTGAGATCCAACAGGAGTTGTTCACCGATGTGGAGGTGCCACAGAAAGTCCAACAGCACATCGACGAAGCGTCGGGCTATATCGAGAACAACGACGAAGAGCAAGCGCGCGAGTATCTCCGCGACGTGTTCGGAAGCGTCTGTGACTCGGACTCGCCCAGCGACAACGTCGTGAGCGACTCCGGTCGCTTCAGCCACTGTCACCGTCACCTCGAATCGTACGAGGAGCCGGACGAATTCACGCCCTACACGATGCGGTAATGGCCGAACCAGACCAGTCCCCTCGGCGGTTTCGACAGGCGATCGACGCGCTCGTCTACGCGATCGTGGTGACTGGGTTGGTCTTCTTTATCGGCGCTGTCGTCTGTTTCACGCTCGGTAGCGATCTCGTCGGCGTGAAGTACTTCCTGTTTCTCGTCGGTATCTTGCTGTTCGGATACGGCACGTTCGCGCTCTATCCCTCCCGTCGGTGGAAGGTAGACCGGTCGGAGGGACGCGTCGATGTCGATCGGAACACGGAGACCGGTGAGGTCATCGGTGCGCGTGAGGAGACCCGGTTTCAGTCGGCAGTACAGCGGGTACCGCCGCTGCCGCAGTACTCCATCCCGCCCGAGGAACGCCTCTCACCCGGTGCGAAGTTGTTCATCGCCAGCGTTTTCGTTCTCCTCGCGTCGTTCCTCATGGAAGCCGTCTTCGGCGTTGGCGTGTAACAACAGATTTTACCGTTTCGGCTCCTGACATGGCTGTATGCCAGAGACCGGTGACGAAGGTGGAAACTATGCCGAGCGTATCGCGGCCAACGCCGACGCGGAGAAGGACGCGTGGGGGATGACGCTCGAAGACATGAACGCGATGGCGGACGAACTCGAATCCGACGGGTGGAACGTCGTCGAAGTGGCTGCAACTCACACAGCCCCGGAAAACAAGGACGCTGGCGACACCGACCGGTTCGGGTTCGTCTACGTCATTCCGGACAACCACGCCGACGACCTCCGCGAGGCGGTCGAAGCGGGGACGTTTCCACAATATCGAGTCTTCCGCAAGGAGGTCAGTTCGCGTGTGTTCATGCTCACACAGTTTCTCGATCCCGACACCGAAACGGTGATCCTTCTCGCCGGAACCTACGAGATGATGCACGCGCCCGGCTTGGTGAAGAACGCCATGGACGAGGACGAGATGTTCAGCTACGTCCAAACGTTGGACGGTACCGTCCACGGGACGTTCCGCCACGACGATTACACCAAGTTCTTCCCGAACCCGGAGAAGTACGAGAACTACGTCGTCGAGTCGCCGGTCGGCGATCACCACGAAGAATAGTTCCCGTCTCGTTTTTCCGATGCTGAAGTCCCGGTTTCGGAGTCTCAGTCCGAATTTCACCCCTCACGCTTCGTAGGGTACAAGAAGGGTGAAACCGTATCCGGCGCGTATGAACGTTGCCGAAGCGATGACTCCCAGGTCTGATGTGGTTACTGTCGAGCTTCCGGGCACACGCGACGACGTGCTCGATTACTTGCAGGAACTGTCGTTTTCCTCCGTCCCTGTCGTTAAACAGACGGATGACGGCGAACAGTACCGTGGCCTCATATCGCGCGATGTCCTCATCGAGAATCCTGACGAAGACCAACTCGCCATCCTGATGCGGGATGTCGCGACAACGACACAGGACGCGTCCATCGAGGACGTTGCCGCCCTGATGTTGGAAGAACAAACCCGACGTGTCCCAGTCGTGGACGGCGAACTCGAAGGAATCGTCACCGTCACCGACGTCGTCCGAGCCATCGCCGAGAGCGAAGCCAACGGCGATACGGAAGTCGGCGAACTGGCGAGCCCCGACGTGAACACCTGCTACGTCGAGACGCCGCTGACGGTCGCCGAACGCGAAATCTACTACGCGAACGTGCCCTATGCGGTCACGCTCAACGAAGAAGGTGATATGGACGGTATCCTCACTGAAGTCGATATCATCGAAGTCGCGCGCGTGGTCGAAGGCGAGGACGACACTGGCGGCAGTATCGCGAACGAGGACGACGCGTGGATGTGGGAAGGAATCAAATCGGTCGGAAACAGCTACATCCCGACGCGAAACGTCCAAATCCCGTCCGCACCCGTCAGCGAGTTCATGACGGAGGACGTGGTGACGGTCTCGAAGCATAAGAAAGCGCGCGAGGTCGCCCAGACGATGCTCACGAACGATATCGAACAGGTCCCGCTCGTCAGCGGTGACCAACTCATCGGTATCGTCCGAGACGTGAACTTGTTGGAGGCGCTAAAATGACGGATCTGGTAGAACTCGCCAAACGGCGTGGGTTCTTCTTCCAATCGTCGGAAGCCTACGGTGGTGTATCGGGATTCTACGTCTACGGTCCGCAGGGCGCGGCACTCAAACGAAACATCGAGGACTCGTGGCGTGACCGCTTTCAGGTACAGGAAGGCCACCGCGAAATCGAAGCGCCGACTATCATGCCTGAACCCGTTTTCGAGGCATCGGGCCATCTCGACGGCTTCGACGACATGTTGGTCGAGTGCCCGGAGTGTGGCGAGAGCCACCGCGCCGACCACCTCATCGAGGACAACACGGACATCGAGGACGCGGAAGCCCTGGCGCTCGAAGAGGTCAGCGAACTCATCGCCGACAACGACCTCCACTGTCCGACCTGTGATACCCCGCTCGCGGGCGAACCGGTCGAGGATTTCAACCTCATGTTCGAGACGGACATCGGCCCCGGTTCGGGCCAACCCGGCTACCTGCGCCCGGAGACGGCACAGGGCATCTTCGTGGAATTCCCGCGGCTCAAGGAGTACGCCCGCAACAGCCTCCCGTTCGGTATCTCCCAGATTGGGAAGGCGTACCGGAACGAAATCAGCCCCCGGAAATCCATCATTCGGGTCCGTGAGTTCACGCAAGCCGAACTCGAACACTTCATCGACCCCGAAACCGACGAACCGCCGCTCCATCTGGTCGAGGACATCGAGGTGACGCTGTACTCCGCCGTCGAGCAGAACGCCGACGAAGGCGAGTACATCTACACGACCATCGGCGAGGCGGTCGACGAGGGTATCATCGCCAGCGACTGGATCGCTTACTACCTCGGTGTCGGCCAAGAGTGGTACGAGCGAATCGGCGTGGACATGGACCGCTTCCGGTTCCGCCAACACCTCGAAGGCGAACGGGCCCACTATTCGAGCGACTGTTGGGACGCCGAAGCGGAAATCGACGGCGACTGGGTGGAGATAACCGGCTACTCCTACCGGAGCGACTACGACCTCACGAAACACGACACCTACTCCGACGAGGACTTCACCCTCTTCCGGCAGTACGACGAGCCGAAAGTGGTCGAACGTGCGACCGTCGACCCCGACATGAGCTATCTCGGTCCCGAATTCGGCGGGGCGGCCGCCGACATCGCCGAGGCGCTCCAGACCCTCGCGGAACGCGACCGCACCGCGTTCGACGGCGACGAGGTAACCGTCGAAGCCGACGGCGACTCCTACACGGTTCCGGTCGAGAAAACCGGATTCAGCGTCGACGAAGTCAAGGAATCCGGCGAGCACATCACGCCGCACGTCGTCGAACCGTCCATCGGTATCGGTCGTGTGCTCTACACCGTCCTCGACCACGCGTACGAGACGGACGAGATCGAAGGCGAGACGCGAACACGGTTGGCCCTCGAACCCGAACTCGCGCCGACGACGGTCGGCGTCTTCCCGCTCATGGACAAGGACGGTATGGGCGAGCAGGCTCGAGAAATCGCGGCCGAACTCAGAACGCACGGCTTCGACGCCACCTACGACGATTCGGGTAACATCGGCCGTCGGTATCGCCGACAGGACGAAGTCGGCACGCCGTTCTGCGTGACGGTCGATTACGAAGGGTTGGAAGACGGCACCGTGACCCTCCGTGAACGGGATTCGACCGAACAGGTCCGCGTTGCCGTCTCCGACCTTCCGGATCTCCTCGCTGAACTCCGGAGCGGTGACCGCGCCTTCTCGGACCTCTAACCGTGTCGGGCGAAGTCAAGCGCAGACTGGTACACGTCAGCGGAACCGGACTCCCGGCGCTGTACCTGTTGGGCCTGCTGACGTGGCAGCAACTGCGCTGGCTTCTCCTCGTCGGTTCGGCTGTCGCGCTCGTCCTCGAAATCCTTCGCTTGTTCGTCGGTCTCGACTGGCAGATTTACGACGAACTCACGCGTTCGTACGAACAGGACAACCTCGCGGGGTACGCGCTGTACTTCTTCGGAATGACGGCGACTGCGTGGGTGTTCGAACCCCGAATCGCCATCCCGGCGATGCTCATGCTGACCATCGCCGACCCCATCAGCGGCCTCATCGGATCCGGTGAACTGGGAATCAAAGCGGCTCACACCCTTCTCGTCACGTTTGCCGTCTGTCTCCTCATCGCGTCCGTCCTCGGACTGCCGTTCCCCGCCGCCGTGCTCGGCGCAATCGCGGCGACCCTCGCGGACGGCGTGAAACCCGTCATCGCGGGCTACGTCATCGACGACAACCTCACGATTCCTCTCGGTGCCGCCGTGGCGATGTTCGTCGCGCTTCGGTATCTGCCGATGTTGTTCTGATTCTCTCACCGCTCGGGTCGTCGTGGTTCCGTCTTCCCGTATAAACCTTCGCCGACCACTTTCACCTCGCTACACGAACCCTTTAACCGAATGACGACCAAACTCACGACGAATGGCGACCACGGACACGGAACAGAACTACGTGGAACACCCCTATCTCGCTCCCTCGTTCATCGAGCGGCGACTCTACCAGATTCAACTCGCTGGAACCGCACGCAACGATCACACGCTCGTCTGTCTCCCGACAGGGTTGGGAAAGACGACGGTTAGCCTACTCGTCACGGCGGAGCGGTTCAACGAGGTGGGTGGCAAGTCCCTCTTCCTCGCGCCGACGAAACCGCTGGTGAACCAGCACGCGGATTTCTATCGGCAAGCCCTCTCGATACCCGACGAGGACATCGTCGTGTTCACCGGCGAGGTCCGCCCGGACGAGCGTTCAAAACTGTGGAAGTCGGCGAAAGTCATCATCGCCACGCCACAGGTCGTGGAGAACGACATCGTCGGCGGGCGAATCGACCTCGGCCCGGTGACTCACATCACCTTCGACGAGTGTCATCGCGCGACCGGCCAGTACGCGTACAACTACATTGCCGAGCGCTACCACTCGGACGCACACGACCCGCTCGTTACCGGGATGAGCGCATCGCCAGGCGGTGACAAGGAGTCGATCATGGAGGTGTGTGAAAACCTCGGTCTGCACGAAGTCGAGGTGATGACCGAGGACGACAGCGACGTTTCGACGTACACCCACGACACGGACGTGGAGTGGGTCCGCGTACAACTCCCGGACAACATCATCGAGATCCGGGACGCGCTGAACGAGGTCATCAAGGACCGGTTGGAACGCCTGAAAACTCTCGGCGTCATCAACACCACGCGACCTGACGTGTCCCAGAAGGACCTGAACAAGGTTCGCGGCGAGTTGCAGAAACTCATCAACAACGACCAGTCGGAGGGGTACAAGGGCATGTCCGCACACGCGGAGGTGATGAAGCTCCGCCGCGCGGTCGAACTCGCGGAGACCCAGAGCGTCGAATCCCTCCGTCGGTATTTCGAACGCCAACGCAACGCCGCCCGCTCATCCGGTGCGTCGAAGGCGAGCCAGCGGTTCGTCTCCGACCCGAAGGTCCAGGAGGCGATGCGGAAGGCGACCCAGTACGACGACCGCCATCCCAAGTTCCGCAAGGCACACACCTACCTCGCCCAGACGCTCGTGGACGGCGGCCAGCGGATCATCGTCTTCACCGAATCGCGCGATACGGCCGAGACGCTGACGGAATTCTTCAACGAAAACTTCGACGCCCGGCGGTTCGTCGGACAAGGAGACAAGGACGGGAGCGACGGAATGACTCAGAAGGAACAGCAAGAGGCGCTCGACAACTTCCGGGCTGGCGAGTTCGAAGTGCTCGTCTCGACGTCCGTTGCGGAGGAGGGTCTCGACGTGCCGGAAGTGGATCTGGTGCTGTTTTACGAACCCGTCCCGACCGCGGTGCGTTCCATCCAGCGCAAAGGACGGACAGGTCGGCAAGCACAGGGACAAGTCGTCGTCCTGCTCGCCGAGGACACTCGCGACGAGGCGTACTTCTGGATCTCCAAGCGTCGGGAGGACGAGATGGAAGCCGAACTGCGGAAACTCAAGGGCGTCGCCAAGGAAGTCGAGGAGGAACTGGACGACTCACAGCAGACGCTCGGGTCGTTCGGCGGCGACGAGGACGGGACGAGCGAAGTGAGCCACGGACTACAGGAGTTCGATACGAAGTCGGCGGACGACACGGGGGAGAAAAACGCCGAAAGCGACGATAGCGCGGACGACGAAACCGACCCCGACGGTGTCGTGGCGACGGCGCGCAAACGCGACAACTCCGACAACGTCGAAATCGTCGCCGATCAGCGTGAACTCGACGCGAACATCGCCCGCGACCTCTCCGCACGGGATGGCGTGGACGTTCGCCTCGAAACGCTCGCCGTCGGCGACTACGTTCTGAGCGACCGAGTCGCAGTCGAGCGCAAATCGGTGAGCGACTTCCTCGATACGCTCGTCGGAAGCGACCGCTCGATGTTCGAGCAAGTCGGGGACATGAACCGCCACTACGCCCGCCCCGTCGTCATCATCGAAGGCGAGGATCTCTACGAACAGCGTAACGTCCACCCGAACGCGGTTCGCGGTGCAATCGCTTCGCTTGCAGTCGACTTCGGCGCGAGCGTCCTCCGAACCGAAGACGAGAAGGACACGACGGATTTGCTCGAAGTCATCGCCACGCGAGAGCAGGAGGTCGCACAGCGTGAGATTTCGGTGCACGGTGACAAACATTCGAAGACGCTTTCCGAACAACAGGAGTACGTCGTCGCCTCTATCGCGGACATCGGTCCAGTCACTGCTCGTGCTTTGCTGGAAGCGTTCGGGTCGGTACAAGCGGTCATGACCGCTTCGAAAGGCGAGCTTATGGAGACACAGGGCGTCGGCGAGATAACCGCCGACCGAATCCGTGAGGTCGTGGCCGAGGCGTACGACCCGTAACCGGGGGTTACCACCCGACAGCAGTGGTGTCCACCGACCACATCCGTACAGTCGGACAGCACGGCCTAAATCCGGTCATTTCCCGCTCGTATGGGACGAATGAACGTGGATAAACGTCCTGAACAGTCACTACGCTTTAATCTATCACCGCCATTTACCCGGTAGTGAGTAAACTATGTTACCCCGTCCCATGAGGGAGTATGACGAGGAGGAGTGGGAGGCCCAAAAGCGGTACGGAAAACCGCAACACGAAATTAGCCGCTCGACGAGCGAGCAGGAACTCTACGGCGACCCACAGCACGACGTAGCGGACGAGCGCTCACTCAGGAACTCGGATTTCGACCTCGACCTCGGATACGCCTTGGACGTCACGCGACTCGACTTCGTGCAGGAAGTCGACAGTACGGAGCACCAACTCCTGTTCGCTGTGGAACGATAGTTGAGAAAATCGTTCGCCTCGACGCTTTTTGGTTCGACTTATCGATTCGCCCGGTCGAGCGCAGCGAGCGCCTCCGCCGCTTCTCGCGTTGCGGCCAGCAGTTCACGCGAGTAGCCGACATCGTTCGTGCTTTCGGCCTCCCTCGTGAGGGTCGTCAGTTTTCGAACCAACGCGTTCCGTGCCTCGGTGAGGTCTCCCGCTTCACCCGTCGCCTGCGTTCGTCCTGGTGTCCGTGGCTCGGGTTGCCGTGGCCGTTCGTCCACCTCGTTTCCGCTCGCTTGACTCGGCGGCGCACGTCGCGCTCGATGCGTCGGCGGTTGCTGAGACGGTGGGCGCTGTGGGGTCGGATGCGGCGGTTGATTCTCCGGTTGACTCTGCTGTTGTGGCTGGTCTGGTTCCGCCGATTCGGCTTCGATTTCGCTCACGTTCTGGCTCGTGGTCTCGACGGCCGAGTCATTCGCGGTCGTTTCCTCGTTTTCCCCTGCCGATTCGGACGCTGCCTGCTGGCACGTCGAACAGAACTCGTTTCCGTCGTAGCGGAAAATGGGATCACCGCAGGTGTCGCAGTGTTTTCCCGTCATCGTCGCACCCTGCAACAGCAGTTCGCTCATCCGCTGGGTCGATTTTCGCTCCTTCCTCTCGTTTTCGTACTGCTGGCGGAGTTTCTCTCGCTCCGCTTCCTTATCGAAGTCACTCATGAACGAACCAAGACCCTCCAAACTCTTGCCCCTTTCCCTCACCCCGAGGTTTATATACGAAACCGGGGCCAGAACCGCCGTGTCGAAGGTTACATTCAGCGACCTGGAAGCCGCTACGTACTGCCCGCGAAAACTCTACTATCGACGGAAGGACGACATCGCCGTCCCGGATATCGTCACTGAACGACGTGAACTCGCATATCAGTACGACCGATTGGTCGATGCGCCCACTTCCGAACTCGCAGACCTCCCGTTAGAAGTCTCACTCGCCCAGTTCCGGGAAAATCTCGAACGCGCAACACTCCTCGAAGACTGGGAAATCCTTGCCGACCCATCGGAACGAGACCGACCCGTCGAGGGAAAGGATTGTCGCGGAATCGTCCACAAAGTCCTCGACGGCGACCCGCCCGTTCCGTCGATGATCTTTACCGGAACCCCGCCCGAAACGGGTATCTGGGAGCCACAGAGCGTCCGAGTCGTCGCCGCCGCGAAGGCGCTCTCGTGGGAGTACGAACGGATGATCGAACGCGCGTTCGTGGAGTATCCGGCACACGGTATCGTGCGTGAAATCGCTCTCTCGACGCGCCGGAAGGCGGCCTATCGGCGCGTTCTTCGCACCGCCCGCGCCATCGACGGCCCACCGCCGCGGCTGACGAACACGTCGAAATGCGACGCCTGTGAGTATCGAGCCGAATGCGGGGTGAAAACCAGAACGCTTCGTTCACTCCTCGGCGGCTAGCCACGCCTCGATCGCGTCGGCATTTTCGCCGCGGCGGAGAATCTCCCCCCGTTCGACGTTCACCACGGTGCTTCCGGTCCCGCCGGTTTCACCGCCGTCGATGACGACTGCGGCGGCATCTCGAATCTCGTCGTCGAGCTCGTCGAGCCGTGTTACGCTTCCCCGGCCGCTCACGTTGGCACTCGTGCTGGTGATGGGTGAGACTCGCCGGAGCAGTTCCAGCGCGAGCGGTTGGTCCGGAATCCGAACCCCGACGTGGGAGCGCCCACCTGTGAGGAGGTCCGGAACGACGTCCCGCTTCTCACAGAGCACGGTCACCGGTCCGGGAAGGAACTCGTCCATGAACGCCGCTTCGCGCGTCGTCGGGCGGACGTACTCCCGTGCGGTCTCCACGTCCGGAACCGCGAGCGAAATCGGTTTCTCGCGCGCTCGTCGCTTTGCGTCGAACACACGCTCGATGGCTGTCGAGTCCACCGCGTCGGCAGCGAGACCGTACACCGTTTCGGTGGGATAGACCACGAGATCGCCATCCCGAATGGCACGCGCTGCCCTGTCGAGTTCGTCCTCGTGCGTGTCGTCTCGTTCGTCGTTCATACCTGACGTTGTGGGTTCCACGAAAAAAGCGTAGCGTCGTCCGTTCTCGATTCAGCCTTCGATGGCGTTTTCGACTTCGTCGTAGTCCGGGAAGTCGGGCCACTCGGTCGCGACCCACGCGTACTCCACGGTGCGGTCCTCGTCCAACAGGAACATCGCCGGTCGTGGTTCGCTGATGCCTTCCATCCCGTCCAGGTCGTTCACGATGCCGTAGGCTTCCGCGACGTCGTTTGCGGGGTCGCTGAACAGGCTGTATTCGATTTCACGTTCCTCGATGAGGGTTTTGTGCTCGTACGGCGACGAGATCGACAGGCCGACGATCTGCACGTCGTATGTGTCGTCCCACGCGCGATCACGCAGTTCGTTCCACACGTAGGTCGCCGGGAACGCGCCGTCCATGCTGTGGAAGACGAGCAGCGTCCGTCCGTCGGCTGTGATATCCGATAGGGAGGCGTTCTCCCAGAACTCCGTGTTGACCAGCGGGCGGGTGAAATCGGGGACCGTCTCGCCGATTTCCGGGTGGTCCGCTTCACCGAGTTCGACCACGTCGAAGTCAGGCATTATTCGGCCCCTCCGTAGGTGTTTTCGAGGTACTGGACGATGTTCGCGCTCTCGCTCATCGTTACGCCCGTGTTCTCGTCCACGATGGCCGGGACGGTTCGTTTGCCGCTGATGCGCTTGACGACGTTTCTATCCGAGTGCATGGGTTCAATGAATCGCGACTGGTACGGGAGGTCGTACTCCTGTAGTTTTCGAACCACGCGCTCGCAGTACGGACACGCCTGCAGTCGGTACAGCGTGATGGCCGGATTTGTCGCCTCGGTGCTCATACACCCTGATTGGGCCGAAACACGTGTAAGGTCTTCGTTCTCGGCAGTTTCGCTCGATATTTAGCAGGGAAAAGGATAAAGAGTTAATCCCGCTGACGGTCAAGATGGGTTATCAAATGGGACTCTCTCCGACACTCATCGCCCTCTCACAGACTGCGCCACTGAATAGTATGCTGGACGTTCAGCCCAACGGACCGATCGTCCGGTGGGGCGGGATCGTCCTCATTCTCGTGCTTCTCTTACTGTCTGCGTTCTTCTCCTCCTCGGAAATTGCCATGTTTTCGCTCGCGAAACACCGCATCGATGCGCTCGTCGAAGACGGCATTCCGGGTGCGAAAATAGTCAAATCTCTGAAAAGCGACCCTCATCGGTTGCTCGTGACGATCCTCGTCGGCAACAACATCGTCAACATCGCGATGTCGTCCATCGCGACGGTCATCGTCGGCTACTACTTCGACCCCGGTGTGGCCGTCCTCGTCTCCACGTTCGGCATTACGACGCTCGTCCTGTTGTTCGGAGAGATCGCCCCGAAATCGTACGCCGTCGAGAACACGGAGTCGTGGTCGCTCAGAATCGCCCGACCGCTCAAGTACTCCGAGACGCTTCTCATGCCGCTCGTTATCCTCTTCGACCATCTCACGCGAGCGATAAACAGCGTCACGGGCGGCCAATCGGCCATCGAGACGTCGTACGTGACCCGCGACGAGATTCAGAACATGATTCAGACCGGCGAGCGCGAGGGTGTCATCGAGGAGGACGAACGCGAGATGCTCCAACGGATCTTCCGGTTCAACAACACCATCGCCAAGGAGGTGATGACGCCGCGCCTCGACATGACCGCCGTTCCCCAGGATTCGAGCGTTGACGAGGCCATCGAGACGCTCGTCCAGTCGGGTCACGAGCGCGTTCCGGTGTACGAGGGGAGTCTGGACAACGTCATCGGCATCGTCACCGTTCGTGACCTCGTTCGGGAGAAGAACTACGGCGAGACGACGCCGGACGGACTGAAACTCAGCAACCTGATTCAGCCGACCCTCCACGTCCCCGAGAGCAAGAACGTGGACGAACTGCTGACGGAGATGCGCGAAAACCGGATGCAGATGGTCATCGTCATCGACGAGTTCGGAACGACGGAGGGACTGGTCACCATGGAGGACATGGTCGAGGAAATCGTCGGCGAAATTCTCGACGGCGAGGAAGAAGAGCCGATCGAGCGTATCGACGAGGACACCGTCATCGTCCGCGGCGAGGTCAACATCGATGAAGTGAACGAGGCGATGGGAATCGAACTGCCGGAGGGAGAGGAGTTCGAGACCATCGCCGGATTCATCTTCAACCGGGCGGGCAGACTCGTGGAGGAAGGCGAAGACATCGACTACGACGGGGTTCGCCTCCACGTCGAACAGGTCGAAAACACCCGTATCATGAAAGCCCGGATCTCGCGCTTGGATGACGATACAATCGACGAAGCCATCGAGGAAGGCGTCGAATCCGGTGCGGAATAGCGGTCGCTGATGGCTGTTTACTGATCGCCCGAAAAAATGGATGTCGCCCGTCCGAACGATAGGGTGATTTATTCGACCGGCGTTACTTCTTCCTCTTCTCGCACATGCTCTTCCCGCAACTGCTCTTCCTGTGCGTGGTCGAACTGGCCTTCACCGAGCGCGATGAGGAACGTCCCCATGAGGTCGAGCGGCAACGTGAAGAACGTCACCAACCCCAGCACGCCTGCGGTCATGCTACCGTACCAGTTGTGACCCCGATATGCCGACGCGCCACCCGCGAACTCGATGACCGAGAACACGAGGACGACCCCACCGGCAGTTGCAGCACCAAGCCCACTCAATCCAAGTAGCGAAATACCCGCACTCGTGATGAGGAGTCCAAGTCCAACGATTGCGCCGATAACCCCTGCTAACATCAGCAGGAAGCCGCCTGCTTTGTACGTTCGTGGCGTATACGTTGTTTCTCTCTCAACTACTCGGTCTGTTGTTGCCATACTATTTCCCCCGTGTGGACGAAGGGGAGTTTCGCATTTAGTGCCGTCGTCCGTTTAAGAAATTAGATCCTTTTCTGACTCGCTCTGTCCCCCATTACTTCCATCTGACACAGTACGATTTCGTAAACGAACGTCGTACTTTTGCTGACCAAGCGTCTACAGGAGAAGGTGGTGAATCGATGGTGAATATTCCGCATCTCCGATTTCTGGACGACGACGAACAGGAAGAGCAAGCACACCCACTCGGCATACGAACGCTCCGAAAATCAGGTGGTTCGATAGTGGTCACGATTCCGCCGGA
This sequence comes from Haladaptatus sp., assembly GCF_049589095.1. Taxonomy (NCBI): domain Archaea; kingdom Methanobacteriati; phylum Methanobacteriota; class Halobacteria; order Halobacteriales; family Haladaptataceae; genus Haladaptatus; species Haladaptatus sp. The sequence goes on from NZ_JBAWAC010000096.1 coordinate 13,531, forward strand.
CGTAATGGACCTCGTCAACATGAGCGTGGACGACGATGTCGTCATACACGCGGCTTCCGACTCGATTACACTGACGAAGCTTCCGGAACAGGAGTAGCGAGTTTATCGGGGTGGTAATCGACCGTTGAACTGGGACGCGAAATGGCAACTGTTAATAGTCGGGCGTCGACATTCAATGCAATGAGGGCAGTTTATATGCTACTGGCGTGCTGGTTCGTGTTCTCGCTCGTTGGCGCGACGTTTTTGTACTGGCACAACTCCACGGAACAGCTCACACAGTGGTAACTCTCGGTTTGTGAAGCGTACCGAACAACCGCTATAATCGAATTAAAACGAAACGTTCGTTTCCATGCCGTCGGTCGCGTCGTCCAGACCGTCTTGTTGAATGTCTCCTGTCATTCTGTCGGATATCTCTCGGTCCTGTAAGATGTTCTCGAACTCGTTTGTGTACTGTTGGTTCACCGCTCGTGCCTCGTCTTTGGCTTCGAGGACGCGCTGATAGTGTCGGACGGTTGCCTCGCTGATGTCGAGTTCCCCCGCGCAATCGGCCGTCGAAACGTCGTCGTCGACGAGCATTCGGAGACGCTCGATCTCGAACGGAGTCTCGGTATCCGAGAGCGTGAACAGATGGAGATCGATCCGGGCACGGGCCACCGACTCTTCTCGTTCGCCGAGTTCGGCGGCGATTTCCTCGTCGTCGTCACCCGCGTAGAATCGCCGAACGACCGTCGCCAACTGCTCGTCGTCGAGCGTCGTGTTGAACTCGTACCGTTCCCTCATTTCCGTCACGACGGCGAGTAGCTGCTCTTGAATCTTCTCCTCCGTGCTGAGCGAGCCGTGCGTCTCCTCCTGCCGTTCCGTGACTGTCGCCTCGTCCGTCATATTTAGGAACATGTCACGGAGTTCCTCGGTCTTCTTATCCATAGCGCGTAGCTGATGCTTGGATCGTATAAAAACCTGTTGGGCGGTGTATGATATTTATCTCTGTCGTCTGAAACACACTCTCTCGACAACCGAAGTTCTAATACCGGTTGACGGAAGATGGTCTTCCATGTCAACCGAAACCGAATCCGTCGAACTCGTCGGCGAACAGATGGTCGGGAACATCGCCCGTACCGCGATGTTCGCCGCTATCATCGGTGCGTTCGCGTACGTTTCGTTTCCGAACCCACTGGCACCGAACATTCCCATCACTCTGCAAGTGCTCGGCGTTTTCCTCGCCGGAATCTTTCTCGGCCCACTTTGGGGGTCCGCATCGCTCGTCCTCTACCTCGTCGCGGGTGTCGTCGGTGCGCCCGTCTTCGCCAATGGCTCCGCTGGATTGGCCGAACTCCAGGGTTTGACCGGTGGCTACCTCATCTCGTACCCTTTCGCTGTCTTCGCCATCGGCGCAATCGTTCATAACGGGTTGACGCTCCGCGACCCCAAGTCCGCGAGCATCGTCCGCCTCGTCAGCGGTATGGTCGTCGGAACTGTTATCATCTACGCTTTCGGGACCATCGGGTTCTCCTACTACGGCAACTACGGCCTCGTCGATGCGTTCATGCTCTCCGCTGTGGCGTTCATCCCCTTCGAAGCGGTCAAAATCGCTGCCGCAGTCGGTATCGTCAGGAGTGACCGCGTTATGGCCGAATAACGTCCGGAGAACGCTCGAATGATAACAACCGAAAATCTCGTCCATCGATTCGGCGACACGGCGGCGCTCGACGGCATCTCGCTCACGATTCCCGACGGCGAGTTCGTCGTGATTTCCGGCCCGAACGGGAGCGGCAAGACGACGCTCGTCCGTCATTTCAACGGTCTCCTCTCGCCCGATGGTGGGGCCGTTTTGGTTGACGGGACGCCAGTCGAGGACGACCTCGTTGCCGCTCGTACCCGCGTCGGGATGGTGTTTCAACATCCACGGGACACCTTTGTCTCGGCAACTGTCGGCGCGGACGTGGCCTTTGGCCCCGAAAATTTGGGTCTCTCCCACGAAGAAATCGAGAATCGGGTCCAAGAATCTTTATCCGCGGTCGGCATGGACGACCGCCGAGATGCACGAATCGACACTCTCTCGGGTGGCGAATGCCAGCGCGTCGCCATCGCCGGTGCGCTGGCGATGGACCCGGACCACCTCGTGCTGGACGAACCGTTCACCGGACTGGACGGTCCGGCCCGTGATTCCGTCGTCTCCCACCTCGCCACCCTCTCGGACCGCGGAACCGGAATCATCGTCGTCACGCACGATTTGCGCGATGTCTGGTCGCTCGCCGACCGCGCGGTTGCGATTCACGATGGCACCATCGCGGTTGACGGCCCACCCGAAACCATTGCGGACGACCTCGAACGACTCGGCATTCACACGCCTCGATTCGAACGGCATGGTTCGAACACCACGAGATTCGAAACTCCATGACACTGGTGTATCGTTCAAGCGGCGCGTTCGCCGAACGCCTCGACTCGCGCGTGAAGCTCCTGTTTCAGACGATATTCGCTCTCGTTGCACTCTCCCACACGACGCCGCTCGGGTTGGGTGTTTTGACAGTCGTGGTTGCCGTCGTCCTTCTCGGCGCTTACACCTCCCCGCTGTGGGTCCTTCGCGAGTTTCGGTACGTGTTCCCGTTCCTCCTCGGCGGGCCAGCGTTCGCGGCGCTCACGCTCGGCCCGCCATGGGTCGTTCCGGCTGATGCCGTCGCGCCCGCATTGGCGAGCTATCGCGTCGTGCTCGTCCTCTGCGTGAGCGCGGCCTTCGTCCGAACCACGCCCGTTCGGGAGTCACGCGCGGCGATCCAGTGGCTGCTTCCCGGTCGAGTCGGCCAGTTTTTGGGAATGGGCGTCGCCTTCGTCTTCCGGTTTCTCCCCGCCCTGCAGTCCGACCTGCGCGCCATTCGGGACGCGATGGCCGCTCGCCTCGGCACCGAACGCTCGCTCGCCGAACGGATGGAACTCGTCGGGTCGGCGGGACTGGCGCGGGCGTTCGACCGTGCCGACACGTTCTCGCTCGCGCTCCGCGCTCGCTGTTTCGCGTGGAACCCGACGCTCCCCCGTCTGGCGATTTCGTGGCGTGACATACCCACTATCCTGCTGACAATATCGCTTCTCGTGTGGGCGTTCGTATAAACTCACAACACGTTTTCCATTCTCGCATGACGGCGTGGAGACGATTGGGTGGCAAGATTTAAGCAAGTAGTCTCCTCCTGATAAAACATGGAAATCTTCGCGCTTTCGGAGGCGGGCCCGACGCGCCCGACGTTCTGGCGAATCGGTCCCATGGGCGAGGCGGTGTTTTACTTCCTCGCTATCGTGACCGTCGTCTACTTCCTCTACGGCGTCTACAACCGTTTCGCGCGGTACACGGACGGCGAAGAGGACTGGTTCGACCGGTTGGACGACCTGCCGGGACGGGTGACCCGTGCGGCGAAAACCGTCATCACGAACGAGAAGCAGTTCAACCGCGACCTGTACGGCGGACTGATGCACTCGTTCATCCTGTGGGGCTTTCTGACCCTGCTCATCGGGACGACGATCCTCGCCATCGACATGGACGGGTACCGGAAATTCACCCACTACTTCCTCGGCGGCGAGAAATCCTTCTTCGTCGATAGCTTCTATCTGGCCTACTCGCTCGTGATGGACGCCATGGGGCTGCTGTTCGTCGTCGGTATCTCGATGGCGCTCTACCGGCGCTACTGGGTCCACAAGGAACGCCTCTGGGGCAAACACACGGGGCGAGAGGACGACCTGTTCATCTGGACGCTGTTCCTGCTCGGCGTCGGCGGCTACCTGACCGAAGGCGTCCGTATCCTCGGCACCAGTGCCACCCGAAACGTGGACTTCGAGACAGTGAGCTTCGTCGGCTGGTTCGTCAAGGACGTGCTTTCGGCGGCGGGCGTCACCCCACAGGCGGCCACGACGTGGTATCCGGTCGCGTGGTGGTCCCACGCCCTCATCGCGCTCGTGTTCATCGCCGCGATTCCCTACGCCAAACCGTTCCACATGCTGTCGTCGTTCGCCAACGTCGTCACGCGCGACGAGAAGGCGGGCAAGCGACTCCCGGGCGTTCCCTCCGACGCCAGCCCGGACGAAATCGGTGCCTCCAACATCGACGACTTCTCATGGAAACAGATCCTCGACCAGGACGCCTGTACGAAATGTGGCCGCTGTTCGTCGGTCTGTCCCGCGAACGCGTCCGGCCGTCCGCTCGATCCGCGCGACGTGATTCTCGATTTGAAGCAGTACCGTGAGAACCTCGACGCGGGCATGACCGACGAAAAGCCCATCATCGCCGACGGCGGCACCAGCGTCATCGACAGCAGCACGATGGAGTCCTGTATGGCCTGCATGGCTTGCATGGACGCCTGCCCGGTCGAAATCGAACATCTCAACTCTTTCACGGAGATGAATCGGCGACTAACTGAGTCCGGTCAGATGGACGCCAACGTGCAGGACGCGATGATGAACGTCTTCCAGAACGGCAACGCGTTCGGCGACCCCGAGCGCCGCCGCCCCGAGTGGACCGAGGAACTCGACTTCGAGATTCCCGACGCCCGCGACGAGGACGTG
>NZ_JBAWAC010000097.1:0-6900 GCF_049589095.1 Haladaptatus sp.
TCGTCGAAACGCGCCGCGAAAAACGGAATCAAGAGCGTCAAGCGGAACGCCATCGGCGCACCGATGGAGGAGACGGAGGAACCGGCCGAATCATAGGTTCAGCGAATCCAGGTCGGCGACGAACGCCTCCAGCATCGAACGGGTGACGTGCGGCATGCAAACGATTCGGAGTTCGCCCGACCCTGTCGGAGAGACGCGCCAGCCACGCTCCTGGAGTGCCTCGACCGTCTTTCGGGGCACGTCGATGGCGACCAGCGGGAGCACGGGGTCGACCACGTCGTAGCCCCGCGACTCGAAGGCATCGGCAACCCACTCGGCGTTGGCTTGAGAGCGTTCGTACTGCTTTCGGTAGCCGTCGGACCACAGTTCGTCCATCGCGGCCCACGCGCTGGCTACCCCTGCACCGCTCCGCGTTCCGGTCAGGGTGGCTTGCGAAGTCGATTCGAGGTACGGCGTTTCGACGGCCAGCGCATCGAGCACGCGGGATTCGCGGGCCAGGAACCCACCCGCCGGAACCGCCGCCTGTCCCATCTTGTGTGGGTCGATACCCATCGTATCGACCGCGGCGTGGTCGAAGTTCCACTCGTGGTCCGTGAACGGGAGGACGAACCCACCCCACGCGGCATCGACGTGGAGCAACGCTCCGGCGTCGTGTGCGATTTCGGACAGCGCCGGAATCGGATCGACGCGCCCGTATTCGGTCGTCCCGGCGATACCGACGACGAGAACGGTATCGTCGTCCACCAGTTCTGCCATCGCGTTCGGGTCGGCGCGCCGGTCCTCGTCCACCGTACCGAGTCTGAGTTCGACGCCCAGCACGTCCGCCGCCTTCTGGAAGCTGAAATGTGCGCTCTCGGAGGCGACGACGTTCGGGTCGTCGCTCTCGGAGAGGTTACGCGCGGCGCGGACGGCTTGGATGTTGGCTTCGGTTCCACCGCTCGCGATGTAGCCGTGCGGGTTCGACAGTCCGGTTATTTCGCCGAGCAGCGAGACGGCTTCGTCTTCGAGCGCGGAAACGGTCGGGTACGTCGTCGGGTCGCCCGGGTTCGACGCCAGAAATCGTTCGGCGGCGTCACGGGCCGCCGGATGGGGTTCGGTGCACATCGACGAAAGGACCCGGCGGAACGACTGACTCGCGGCCACCTGCATACCGAAAAATTCGACGGGACGGGTTTATCGGTTCCGTTATGCACTGCCCACGCGGTTGTACCCCTCGATCTCCTCGATCTGTGACTGGAGTTGGCGCATCGCCGCCTCGGGCATCATTCCGCCCGAGTACGCCTCGTGGACGAGTTCCCCTATCTTCGTCGATTCCTGTGTCCACGCGACCGTCACCGGCCGCGGAATCGCGTTGGCTCCGGCGATTCTGAGCGTGTCGACGTGATCGCCGACGACGGGAACCTGCCGGGCCGCCTTCGACTCCAGCACGCTGACCTCCGGCGGGAGGAGTCCGATGTTCTCGAACAGCATCAACTGAATCCGCTTGTCGGTCATCGCCTCTAGAATCCGAAGCACCGCATCCAATTTCTCCGTGTTCGGGTTGACCGCCATGTGCCACCCGCCGAGGGCTGACGTCGAACCGCCGATACCGGGGTATTCGGACTCCTTCTCGCTCACCGCGTACGGAATCGGCATCACGCCGAGTCGGTCGCCGAGCACCCCCTCGGCCCCCGCACTGGCGATGGCGTACGGCCAGTTGCGGTGCATCACGGCGTCACCCGCCGTAAACGGACCGAGCGAGGAATCCTCGATCCACTGGAGGACGCCGGTTGGAGAGATTTTACCGGCGTAGCCGTCGAGCGCGGCGGGGTCGCCCTGCCCCCAGATGAACGTACGAATCATCCGAATCGAGTTCATCACGCCGGGGTCGTCGATGGTCACCGGGCGCTCACCGATCGGACCGAAGAGGTCCTTTCGCCCGCCGAAGTACGCGCCGCCCCACGAGGTCATGAACTCGTTGAAGTCACAGCACGACAACCCCTCGTAGAGGTCGGCTTGGAACGTGTAGCCGTACGGCACTCCCGACTTGTCCATCGCGTCCTTCGTCGCGTGCGAGAACTTCCGCCACGAGATGGGGTTTTCCGCCCAGTTCTCCGCCTCCGGTTCGTACCCCGCCTTCTCGACCAAATCCTTCCGATACAGCATCACCCCGAAATCCGGATACAGCGGAATCGCGTACAGGTCGCCGTTCGGTCCCGTCGCGGTCGAAACGCTCGCCTCGAAGTAGCCGTTTTTCACCCGGTTCACCACCGACTTCGGCAGGTGCTGATCGAGGTTCAGCAGTTGGTCGCGGACGACGAAGTTCAGCGTCCATCCGCTGTCGGTGAGCAGCATATCCGGATTGGCGAGGTTTCCCGACAGCCATCGCGTGTACTGCTCCTCGCGGATGTCCGTCTCCTCGGTACCGGCGATGACGTCGATGTTGATGTTTCTCGGGAGGCCGACCTCCCACAACAGTTCCTGAAGCGGTCCGGCGACCGACGCCAGATCCGAGTCCGCACCCCACTGGACCGAAATCGGCGCACGCTGTGCGCTCGCCGTTCCACTGGTGATCGCGGCAGTCGCGCCGCCCGCACCGACCGCTTTCAGCACGTCGCGGCGCGAGACGGTCCGTTCTTCGTGTCCCCTATGTTCCCCCCTCATCGTGTTCCCCAACGAGATACGCCGTCAGTGCTTCTTAGCGTTGCGGCGGGGCATCTCCTCGCAGTGTGGCCGTCGGGATGGGAGGAGGGATCCCGGCGGTCTCTTCGCCCCTCCTGAAAACGAATCGGATCGTTGAGGTAACTCACACCCGCGCGTTCCATTCGGACTGGAGCCAGTGGATACCGCGCCAGAGGTACAGGAGAAGGCCGAGAACGACGAAAATCCCGGTGATGAGCAACAGTGCATGTCCGAGCAGCGGTGATTCGATGAGGTGGAGTTGGTATGCCACCGACGTCGCTCCCCATAGGATCACAAACCCGAGATAGACGATAGAGAGGAATAGCAATAATCGTCGTCGCATGGGTTAGTGTTCCGTCATTACCCTACCGAATACAATAATCGTTTCGCTCGACATCGTTCAAACACAGCTGTTGAGACTGAAAACAGCGGAAGACGACCGAAAACGACCGAAAAACGAATTCTCCTTATCGAACCGAATCCAGCATCAGTTTCTGCTCGACGCGTTTGACCTCGTGTTGCACGTCGCGGACGGCGTCGATGTTCGCCGAGATGGACGAGACACCGCGGTTGACGAGGAAGCGAACCATCTCCGGTTTCGATCCGGCCTGTCCGCAGATGCTCGTGTTGATGTCGTGTTCCCGGCAGCAATCGATGGTTTGGCCGATGAGTTGGAGGACGGCGGGGTGGAGTTCGTCGAACCGATTGGCGACGTTCTCGTTGTTCCGGTCCACCGCGAGGGTGTACTGGGTGAGGTCGTTCGTGCCGAAACTGGCGAACTTGATGCCCGCGTTCGCCATCTCCTCGATCTGGAGCGCACTGGCTGGCGTCTCTATCATCACGCCCCACGCGCGCTTGTCGGGGTCGATGCCCGTGTCGGCCATCAACCTGCGGGCGCGGTACACGTCCTCCGCGTCGTTGACGAGCGGGAACATGATCTGGACGTTGTCGTAGCCCATCTGATACAGTTCGTGGAAGGCGTCGAGTTCGTGCTGGAAGACGCCGGGCTTGTCGAGGCTACGGCGGATGCCGCGCCAGCCGAGCATCGGGTTGTGCTCGTTCGGTTCGCTCTCGCCGCCTTGAAGCTGTTTGAACTCGTCGGTCGGCGCGTCGAGCGTGCGAACGCGGACTGGCCGGGGGTAGAACTCCTCGGCGACGCCGCGGATTCCCTCCACGATTTCGTCCACGTAGGCGTCGACGCCGTGGTCCTCGATGTAGCGCTCCGGCGTCTTGTTGGTCGAGAGGATCATGTGCTCCATCCGGAGCAGGCCGACGCCGTCCGCACCCGTCGCGGCGGCGCGTTCGGCGGCCTCCGGAATCGAGACGTTCACCTTGACTTCCGTCGCCGTCATCGGTTTGACGGGCGTCTTCGGTCGGGCGTCCTCGATGGGTTCGCGTTGTGCTTCCCGCTCGCGTTGTCGCTCCGGTTCGCCCTCCCGGACGGTCCCCTTGTCGCCGTCCAGCGTGACCATCTGGCCGTCTTCGAGTGAGTCGGTCGCGTTCGAACAGCCAACGACCGCCGGGACGCCGAGTTCACGCGAGACGATGGCGGCGTGGCTGGTCATCCCGCCTTCGTCCGTGATGATACCCGCGGCGCGCTTCATCGCGGGCACCATGTCGGGTGTCGTCATCTCCGTGACGATGATGTCGCCGTCGCCGACCTTGTCGAGTTGGTCGAGTTTCGAGACGATTCGCACCGCGCCGCTGGCGATACCGGGACTGGCACCGAGACCGTCCACGATGATTTCGTGGCTTTCGGTCGCTTGGGCGGCTCCACTGCCGTCGGCGACGCCTTCGGACCCTTCGGTCTCGATGGAACCGCCTTCGTTGATCGTCGTTATCGGCCGCGACTGGAGCATGAAGACCTCCCCATCCACGATGGCCCACTCCACGTCCTGCGGGGTGCCATAGTGATCTTCGACTTCCTCGCCGAGCTCGATGAGGCGGTCGATGTCGGCTTCCGTGAGGACGCGGGCGTTCCGTTTGTCGTCGGGAACGCTTCGCTCGACGGTCTCGCCGGTGTCCACGTCCTTCGTATGCATCACCTTCTTGTCGGCGATGGTGATGTCCTCGGCCGCGCCGGTCTCGCGGTCGATGACGTAGTTGTCCGGGGAGACCGACCCCGAGACGACCGCTTCGCCGAGACCCCACGCGGCCTCGATGATGATCTTCGCGTCGCCGGTCGATGGGTGGCTGGTGAACATGACGCCGCTCTTTTGGGCGTCCACCATGCGCTGGACGACGACGGCGATGTCCACTTTGCGGTGGTCGAAGTCCTTCTCCTGTCGATAGTAGATGGCTCGCTGGGTGAACAGCGACGCCCAGCATTCTTTCACCCGTTCGACGAGGTCGTCGCGGGTGATGTTGAGAAACGTCTCCTGTTGGCCCGCGAACGATGCGTCCGGGAGGTCCTCGGCCGTCGCGGAGGAGCGAACGGCGACGAACGCCTTTCCGTCGTCCAGTCCGTCGTAGGCGGCGAGAATACCTTCGCGCATATCGTCAGGAATCTCGGTACCGAGAATGAGTTCCTCCGCCCGCGATTCGGCAGCCGCCAGTGCAGAAGAATCCTCAGTATCAACGTCGACGGCCTCGAACAACTCCTCGTCGATTCCGGTTTCCTCGATGAACCGACGGTAGGTCTTGGCGGTCACGACGAATCCCGGGGGAACGGGGAGGTCCGCGCCCGTGAGTTCACCGAGCGAGGCACCTTTGCCACCGACCAGTTCGAGGTCGTTTGCACTGATTTCATCCAGCCAGAGTACAACCATTGCGTATGGGGGGGAACAAGCAGATAGATAAAGAATGTTCCGACCGAGGCGCTGAAGGAAAGTAACTCACAATCGAATATGGATTTCGAAAGGCAGGCAAAACAGCGTCCGAATCACCCATTATTTCAGAATTAGCTCGCATAATTTACCGACATCCTCACGACGACTGACGACGCCACGCGTCCTGTCGTAGTCGACGAGCCCGACATCCGCCAGTTTCGGCAGGTGGTGATGATACAGCGAGGATTCGATGGACTCGCGTTTTCAAGATCGGTCGTTACGCTTCGATGATATCGTCGTCCTCGGCGTCCGGAACGACCAAATCACCGTCCAGTGCCGTCGTCGCCCGCCCGCCGACCCGCACCGCTTCGTCGTCAACCTGCACGCGCACGTAGCCAGGCCGGTCCACGAAGTGGCCCTGTTCCAATCGCAGTTCGTCGGGGAAACCGTCGGATTTCTCGTTCCCGCTTTCGTTCTCGTCCCCGTTCCCGTCCTCGTCCTCGAACGCACCGAACGCCCGCAGATACGCGCCGACTGCCCCGCTCGCCGTTCCGGTGACGGGGTCCTCCGGAATTCCGACAGCAGGGGCGAACATCCGGCCGTGGAGCGTCGATTCCGCCTCGACGGCGTCGAAGGTGAAGACGTAGATTCCCAGGGCCCCGACTTCCTCGCCGAGTTCCACGAGGGCGTCCATGTCGGGGTCCGCACTGCCGACGTGCGAGAGGAAGTTGACCGGGACGACGAGAACCGGGAAACCGGTGGAGGAGACCGCCAACGGTAGGTCCTCGCCAACGTCGCGGAGCGCCGCTGGGTCGATACCGAGTGCGTCACCCAATCGGTCGTACTCCAGGTCGACGGTCTCGATTTCGGGATCGTCTTGGGTCATCCAGACCGTGCCATCGTCCGTTACGTCGATGTCCAGCACGCCGACGTTCGTCTCCAGCGTGTGCGTCCCCGGTTCGATATCCCCCGCTTCGTACAGGTGAACGTGCGATGCGATGGTCGCGTGTCCGCAGAGGTCGACTTCCGTCGTCGGCGTGAAGTACCGGACGCGGCGGTCCGCCTCCTCGCTTTCGACGAAAAACGCCGTCTCGCTGACGGACAGTTCTCGGGCGATGGCTTGCATCTGGTCGGCCGACAAGTCGTCCGCCGCCGGAACCACCCCGGCCGCGTTTCCGGACAGCGGTTCGTCCGTAAACGCATCCACCAGCAAGGTTCGACAGGTGTGCATGTTCTGTCAGTGGGGACGGGGTGCTGTTTAAGCCTCGGGTCATCACCCTCTCGGTTCTCGATTACGGTCGCAGGTAGCTAGTCAGACACGAAATGTCGTTCCGAAGCTGTTTTAGCTGGGAGTTCTGAAAGGCATCCTATGACTGCGCCTTGGGACGACTGGAACCATATAACCAAGCTCGACCCCGACAAGAGCCTCGCGGGCGACGATACGTTTGCCGACGTGTGTGCGACCGGTACC
>NZ_JBAWAC010000098.1:0-2566 GCF_049589095.1 Haladaptatus sp.
CTGATGAGGATAGGACGATACATTTGTATCACTTCTTCTCTACATTAGCACAGTTTATCTGAATTTATATTAATTTAGTAACTGTCATGGTGATAGGGAACGAAGATTCGATAGATCTCTTCATTTACTAATCGATTATTCTTGCTTGCTCAGCTGCCGATATGACTAAGTTTGTCAGAAATAACAGATAAAAATATGTGATGAAGATTTGTTATGTAATGCCAAGGGTTAAATATCTCTCACAAATTCTTGGTTTGGATGATAATCGTTAAAATGCTTTTCACCATCTAGTTGATAATAATATTAATGCAGTATTATTTAGACATAGATATCACTTTGGGTCAGCAGTTCGACGGGTCGATTTTGCGGGAAAGTGAACATTCGATCCATCGTTCCGCGATACCTGATCGTATCTTGTAGGATGTACCTACCCCGAAGGACGATGTCGGAGGTGTGATTTCCGTCGGTTCGCTTGCCGATCAATCCATTTGCTCCGGTCGGGCACGAGAGATTCATGCTTCGCGTGAAAGGGGTCACCGATATGTGTTTGCTCCCATTTCATCCCTCATCTGCGCCGATCCAGTTTATACCTGAATACGGATACCTTCTCTCAAGGATAATCCCGTGTTGCTCGAAATGATGCAGTCGAGCTTTTGGAACAGTTCGATGTACGACAACGGATCAAAGAGGCTCATACAAACACAAAATACTCAAACAGTACGTCAACATGACTAAGATATGGACTGGACGGAGCGACTCCCACCGCGTGCGTGGATTACGCGTGGGGTCGTCTTATTGTTGGTCGTCGCCCTGCTTACGCCCTCCGTGGTCTCCGCAATCACGTACGACCCGAGCGTATCGAACCTCAAACCTGGAACCATCGACCAACCCGCGAACGGGACGACGATAATCAGCGTTCAAGGGTTCAACTTTCAGGGAGAAGGAAATAGGAAGAAGCCTGCCCGACTCGTCTCCGTCGGCCCCAAAGGTAACATAAACTGGGTGTACAACGGGTCGAAGGAAGGGGTATCGTGGTTCTACGACGTCGATCCGCTTCCGAACGGCAACCTCCTCGTCGTCTCGACACAGCGCGGCAAGACCGTCGTCTACGAGATGAATCCGGAAACGAAGAAGAAAGTCTGGTCTCGAACCCTCCCGATCAAGGACACCCACGACATCGACCTCATCAACAACGGCACGGAACTGCTGGTCGGTAACCTCCGCAACTACAATTCGAGCACCGGGGAGAACAACGACCGCGTGTACGTTTACAGCCTCGAAAAGGACAAGATCGTCTGGCAGTGGCATTTCACCAACTACTACGACAAGAACGAGGGTGGCGAATACACCGGCGACTGGACGCACCTCAACAACGTCCAACAGATCGCACCGGGTAAGTTCGCGGTGGACCCGCGAAACATGGACCAAGTCCTCGTCATCGACCGGAAGACGAAGAAAGTCACGATGAAACTCGGTGAACCCGGGAACACTTCCATCCTCAACAAACAGCACAACCCCGACTACCTCGAAAGCGAGTCGGGCAAACCGACGTTCCTCGTCGCTGACTCCGAGAACAACCGTATCGTCGAGTACGAGAAGGACGGGAACGACTGGAACCGGACGTGGACGCTCGGGTCGTCCGACACGCTGACCTGGCCGCGCGACGCCGACCGACTCCCGAACGGCAACACGCTCGTCGTGGACTCCTCGGACCACCGCGTCATCGAAGTGACTCCCGAAGGAAAGATCGTCTGGGAGTTCTACGCGCCGTGGCTTCCGTACGACGCCGAACGAATCGGCACCGGCGACGAATCCAACGGCCCGACCATCGCCGACCAGAACGCCTCCGGCACCTACCAAATCTCCGGCAGCGCGAACCTCGACCCCGGAACCGGGAAGAGCCTCAGGATGTCCGTCTTCCTCGGCCACGCCTTCGCCGGAACGTCGATGCAGGACACGATGCGCCACTACGGTGAGCGATGGGACCAAGTGACGCCGTTCATCCGCCCCATCTGGATGAACGAGTACGCGTTCATCGCCGTCATCTTCGCCATCCTGTTGCTCGTGCTTTGGTTGCTCGGCGAACTGGTGTACCAGCGAAAACGGATTTCGAGCGGTCTGAAATACCGACTGGGCTGAGTTCCCTTCGGTGGCACCTCTTCTCTTGTAGCCGTACGGTCGGCAACGCTCGAAATTGAAAACCATTCTACAAAAACGCGCTTTCGGGAGCGCTTAAGCCGATCCTGACGGATTTCTTTCGTATGCTCATCGCAGGAAGCGACGACGGTGTATATCGAATCTCCGGCGTCCGCGGGCCGGGTGAAACGACGGAGGAAAAACTGCTCGACACGGAACGCGTGTTCCGAGTGAAACGGTTCGACGCGCTTCCCGGACCGTTCGCGGCCGCGAAATCCGGGCTGTATCACGCTGCGGACGGAGACGACTGGACGAAACTTCCGTTCCCGGACGAGGAAGCGTACGCCGTCACCGCCAGTCCCTCCGGTAACAGGCTCTACGTCGGGACGCGCCCCGCCCGCCTGTTCGTCGCCGACGTGGAGTACGGTCT